>JANJTH010000717.1 GCA_024711205.1 Planctomycetota bacterium
GCCGGGCGCGTGCGCCGCGGCCGTCGCCAGGGTCCGCGCCGCCGGCGGGCGGCCGCTCGAGGGCGCGCGGCTCGGCTACCCGCGCGCGTGGCGCGACCTCCCCGGCGTCGAGCCCGGCGTGCGCGACGCCGTGGACGAGGCCCTCGCGCGCGCGCAGGCCGCCGGCGCGACCGTGGTCGAGGTCGAGCTCGGCCGGACGGAGCTGGCGCTCCCGGCCTACCTGCTGCTCGCGACCGCCGAGGCGTCCTCGAACCTCGGCCGCTACGACGGCGTCCACTACGGGCACCGGACGGCGGACGCGCCGGACCTCGAGGCGCTCGTCGCGCGCACCCGGGCCGAGGGCTTCGGGCCCGAGGTGAAGCGGCGCGTGCTGCTCGGCACGTTCGCGCTCTCGAGCGGCTTCTACGACGCCTACTACCTGCGCGCGACGCGGGCCCGGCGCGCGCTCCGCGCCGCCTACATGGCGGCCCTCGACGGCGCGGGCGGCGGCGGACCGGTCGACGCGCTCGTGGGGCCCACGTCGCCGGTCGTGGCGTTCCGGCTCGGCGAGCGGCTCCGTGACCCCATGGCGATGTACGCCGTCGACCAGCTCACGGTCGGCGTGAACCTGGCCGGGCTCCCGGCCCTGTCGCTCCCGTGCGGGACGGCGCCCGCGCCCGAGGCGGACTCGCCGGCCGCGCTGCCGGTCGGGCTCCAGCTCGTGGGTCGGGCCTGGTCGGAGCCGGGGCTGCTCGCGCTCGCGGCCGGCCTCGAGCTCGCCTTCGCCGGCGCGACCTGGCCACGCCGGCCGCCAGCGCTGGCCGGCCGGGCGACCGACCGGGCGGGAGGCACCCCGTGACGGACGCGCGCGCGGAGGCCCTCGCCGTCTGGGAGCTCGTCGTGGGGCTCGAGGTGCACGCGCAGCTCGACACGCGCACGAAGCTGTTCTGCGGCTGCGCGCTCGAGTTCGGCGGCGCGCCGAACACGCGCACGTGCCCGACCTGCCTGGGGCTCCCGGGCGCGCTCCCGCGCCTCAACGGGCGCGCGCTCGAGGCGGCGCTCGGCGTCGCGCTCGCGCTCGGCTGCGAGGTCCCCGCGGTCACGTTCCTCGACCGCAAGAACTACAGCTACCCCGACCTGCCCAAGAACTACCAGATCAGCCAGAAGCACGCCTGCCTGGGCACGGGCGGGACCCTCGAGCTCCTGCGCTCGGGGCGGCGCGTCTCGGTGGTCGACGTGCACCTCGAGGAGGACGCGGGCAAGCTCGTGCACGGGCGCGACGCCGCGGGCGCGCCCTGCTCGCTCGTCGACCTGAACCGCGCCGGCACGCCGCTGTGCGAGCTCGTGCTCGGCCCCGACCTGCGGTCGGTCGACGAGGTCGACGACGCCTGCGAGACGATCGCGGCCGTGCTCGTGGCGCTCGGCGCGAGCCGGGCGCGCATGGAGGAGGGGAACCTGCGCTTCGAGGCCTCGGTCTCGGTCCGACGCGCGGGCGAGACCGCGCTCAACCCGCGGACCGAGATCAAGAACCTGAACAGCTACGCGGCCGTGCGCCGCGCCGTGACCTGGGAGCAGGCCAGGCAGGTCGCGCTCCTCGAGCAGGGCGGCCGCACGCGCGCCGAGACGCGCCTGTGGGACGAGGAGGGGCGGCTCCCCTACGAGCAGGGGGTGCCGGACGCGCTCCGCCCGCCCGAGGCGCGCGTGCGCGCCCTGCTGCCGGCGGGCTGGACGGGCGGGCGGACCCAGTTCATGCGCAGCAAGGAGGACGCGCACGACTACCGCTACTTCCCCGAGCCCGACCTCCCGCCCGTGCTCCTCCCGGCCGACCTGGTCGAGGCCGCCCGCGCGGCGCTCCCCGAGGCGCCCGGCGCGCGCCGCCGGCGCTACGCGGAGGCCCTCGGCGTGCCGCAGCGCCAGGCCGAGGACCTGACGCGCGACCGCCCGCTCGCCGCGTGGTTCGAGGGCCTCGTGGCCGAGGGCGTGCCCGCGCCCGAGGCGGCGAACCTGGCGCTCAACCAGCTCGCGGCCTGGCTCAAGGGGCGCGGGCTCGACGCCGCCGCCTGCCCCGTGCCGCCGCGGCGCGTGGCCAGGCTCCACGCGCTCGTGGCCGCGGGCGCCCTCCCGCGGGACCTCGTGTGGAAGCAGGTGTGGCCGCGCGTCGCCGACGACGACCTCGACCCCGACGAGGTGATCCGCCGCGAGGGCCTCACGCCGGTCGACGCGGGCGCGCTCGACGCCGCCGTGGACGCCGCCTTCGCCGCGAACGAGGCCGCCGTGCGCGACCTCCTCGCGGGCAAGCAGAAGGCCCGCGGCGCGCTCGTGGGCGCCGTGATGAAGGCGACGAAGGGCAGGGCCGAGCCCGGGCAGGTGAACGCGAGGATCGACGCGCTCCTCGCGCAGAAGCGGGCGGAGGCGGGGGGGTAGGGGAGCAGGACGGAGGTAGGAGGAAGCGGAGCGCCGGACGGGGCCGCCGGGGCGGTCGGCGGAGGGGTTGGGCCCTCGGGTGTGCCGGCGACGGCGGCGGGCCGCGGGTCGCGTTCGAGGATCGGGGGCGCGCAGCCGCAGGAGGCCGTCGAAGGCATCGGTGAGGTCCCGTATGGGCTCGTGCGCCCACGCGGCCGAGACCTGGAACGATGCGCTGGAAAGAAGAGGACCGGGACGGGCACGATCCCGACCCGGGTCGATACCTCGACCGTGAAGTGGTCGTCCGCCCCCCAACCGACGGCGCTGCCGACGGCCATCCCATGGAGAGGGGCATTCGGGGACAGACAGGGGTCGCTTGGGAGCCCAGGATGCAGAGCCCCAAGTCGCGGCAGCCCCATGCACATGGGTGCACGAGGGCCCTCGCGCCAAACGCTGGGTTTGGGTCCTTCGTCGGCGCGTGGAAGAGCTTCAGCCTCCTAAGCTGAGGGTTGTGAGTTCGAGTCTCATCACCCGCTAACCGGTAACGCCGCCTCCCACATGCGCTTGTGCGAGGCGGCGTTTCTGCGTACGGAGCGCTCCCCGCGCGTGGAGGCCAAAATGTAAGCCATTTCGATGGCCCACCGCGGCCCATGGAGGCCACCTCCTGCGCGCCGCCGGCGGGTGGGCCAGGGTCGGCTAGTAGCCAGTTGACCTGGCCAATTGGGGCGTGCATCCTCCCGGGCGCGGGCATCAGGAGCTCTCTCCTCCTTCAGCGCTCCGCTGGGAAGGCGCAGGCATCGGTCTTGGCGATAACGGCGCTCAGGGTGAACGCGGTGGTCGTGTACACGTCCGATCTCGGGCGTGCGCGCGCCTTCTACGAGGAGCTCCTCGGGCTCAACCTCCTGGACCGCACCTCCGACAGGGAGGACCCGCATTGGGGCGGCTACATCCAAAAGGTGTACTTCGCCATCCAGTATAGGCCTACGAGGAGGGGCGCCGAGCAGAGGGTCGGGTTCTCCCTCGAAGTCCAGGACCTCGAGGTCATGGTGGAGAAGCTGCGCTGCGCAAGCGTGCGCATCGCGATCGAACCGTGCACGAGGCCCTATGGTCGAATCGCGGGCGTCCTGGACCCCGACGGTAACCTGCTCTATCTCCACCAGGTGGTCGGCGACTCGGCTGCCGCGGAGCCAGCCCAAGGCCGGGTTACGACCTAAAGGGCACTGCGAACAGACGCCCGGCAGCGTCACCCGGTCTTCATTGACGGACGCGTCCGTCTGCATTACGGTCCTGGCCCACACCAGCGGCACCACCGCGCGGGGACTGATCGGAGCCTGACCATGGGAACGGCGCAACAACGACGGCGAGGGCGCCCTCGTGACGAGGCCCTGATCGCGCAGCGACGTGAGGAGATCCTGGCGACTGCGACGCGCATGTTCGCGGAGCGCGGCTTCCCTGCCACCGACCTGCAAGAGGTGGCCGACGCGCTCGGCGTCGGAAAGGGCACCGTGTACCGCTACTTCTCGAGCAAGCGCGAGCTCTTCTTGGCCGCAGCAGATCGAGCCATGGTCTTGCTGAGCGCGCGGGTCCATGAGGCTGCCGGCCAGGCCGAGGACCCGCTTGGCCGCATCAAGCGCGCCATCGAGGCCTACCTCAAGTTCTTCGACGAGCAGCCGCAACTGATCGAGTTGCTCATCCAGGAACGCGCGGAATTCCGTGACCGGAAGACCCCGACCTACTTCGAGCACCGCGACGCGAACATGGACCCTTGGGAGGCCCTGTTCCGCGAGCTCATCGCCGCCGGCCGCATCCGCGACATCCCCGTGGCCCGCATCACGGGCGTGATCAGCGACCTCCTCTACGGAACCATCTTCACCAACCACTTCGCGGGCAGGAAGAAGCCGCTGCACGCGCAGTCTGAGGACGTGCTCGACATCCTGTTCAATGGGCTCCTCGTGGATCAGGGCCCCGCCCCGCAGGCTGGCGCGTGAGGCTCCGCAACGGAGCGCCGCTCCTGGCGGTCCTCGTGGTCGCGGGGTGCAAGGCGCCCTACGAGGGCGAACCCGACTACGTCCCAGGCGCCCTCCAGCCGAACGACGCGGCCGTCGCACGGATCACCTCGGGCAGCGCCCCTTTAAGCTTGTGGCAAGGCCAGGAACAGACCCAGTCGCACGAGGACCGTGGGCTCAGCCTCGCCGACTGCCTCCGCCTCGCGCTCGAGAACAACCGCCGCATCGACATCGCCCGACGGCGCGTGCTGGTCGCTGACGATCTGGTCGACGAGGCCATCGCCAGCGCGCTGCCGAGGTTGAGCGCAGACGGGCGCTTCACTGCCCGCAACAACGACGCAGGCGTCGACCGCGGGGGGCAGTCGATCTCCTTTCAGGAGCGCGAGGTCTTCAGCACGAGCATCTCGCTGATCGTCCCCATCTACTCCTTTGGCCGCGTCGAGAACCTCTACGACGCCCGCACCCTCGGCGTGGAGGTCGCCCAGTTGGGCCTGGAGCGCGAGCGCCAGAGCCTGGAGTTCGCGGTGCGGCAGGGCTACTTCCGGGTCCTCGAGGCCCAGAAGATCGCGGCCGTCGTCCGCCAGTCGATCGAGGTCGTCGAGCGCCAGCTGGAGATCGCCCGGGACTTCCTGGAGCAGGACCTCGTGGCCAAGAACGACGTCCTGGCGGTCGAGGTGCAGCTCGCGGAACGGCGACAGGAGCTCATCCAGGCGGAGAACAACATCCAGCTGGCCCGCGCCACCCTGAACCGGCTCATGGGGATCGACGTCAACGCCGCCACCGAGCTCGAGGACGTGCTGGAGGTGGACCTGTGGCCCCCGGACCTCCTGGCTGCCATGCGGGTGGCTGCCGAGCGGCGGCCCGACCTCGCCGCGCTCCGCCGGCAGATCGAGATCGCCCAGGCGGAATACCGCGCGACCCGCGCGGACTTCTTCCCGCGCATCTACGCGTTCGGGTCCTACAACTACACGTCCGACGATTTCCAACTCAACCAGGACTGGCTCTCGGGCGGCGCTGCGATCGAGTGGCCGATCTTCGACGGGGGCGTCACCTACACCCGCCTGCGTCGCCAGGAGCGGTTGATCGAGGAGGCGATTGACCTCCGCAACGAGCAGTCCGACGACGTCGTCCTGGACGTAAAGCAGGCCGTCCTGAACGTCCAGGAGGCAGGGCAGCGGCTCGACGTCGCGCGCCGCACCATCCAGCTCGCCGAGGAAAACCTCCGCATTACCCGCGACCAGTACGGCCAGGGACTGGTCACGAGCGCGGACGTCCTCCGCGAGGAGGACCGCCTGAGTCGGGCCCGCTCGAACTACTTCCGGGCGCTCTACGCCTACCACCAGGCCTACGCGCGGCTGGTCTTCGTCATCGGCGGCGAGCCGGGTCGGTGATCGAGAAGTCAGGAGTGATTCCAAGGTGATCCCACCCGTATACCAGCCCCCAATCACGTCCCCCCAAAGCCGGCGATCGGTGCTGTTGCTCCTCGTCGCTGGCGTGGCCTTGCTGGCCGCCGGCTGCCCCGGCGCGCAGAACGGCAGCAAGCGGCCCGGCGGGACGGCGGAGGAGCGCACCGCGGGGCCCCCTGGCCCTGGCGAGGGTGCCGGCCCGAGCCCCCCCGGGACGGCGGCGCCGACCGGGTCATGGACGGTCGTGACTGAGGGGCCGCTCGCCGAGCGCGTCCCCGCGGTCGGGACGCTGCGGGCGCGCCAGACGACCCGCGTCGGCTCGGAGGTCTCCGGCGAGGTCAAGGAAGTCCGCGTGGACGTTGGCGACAGGGTCGCGGCAGGTCAGGAGCTCCTCCGCCTCGAACCGACCTTCTTCCAGATCGAGGTCGAACAACGCCTCCAGGCCGTGGAGGCCGCGCGGGCGCGGCAGGTGAGCGCCGAGCGCGGCGTCGAGACGGCCCGTGCGGACGTCACCCACGCCGAGGCAGCGCTCGCCGAGGCCGACGTGCAGCTGGAGCGCATGCGCAACCTGTGGGAGAAGCCCGAGGGCCAGGCGCCTTCGATCCCGAAGAGCCGCTTCGACGAGGCGGACTTTCGGCAGCGGGAGGCGGCGGCGCGCCTCCGTGCCGCTGAGTCTCGGGTCGCGGAGGGCGAGGCCCATCGCGCCGAGGCCGTCGTCGCCGTCCGCCAGGCCGAACAGGCCCTGCGCTATGCACGGGAGCGCCTCGACAAGACCGTGATTCGGAGCCCGTACGCTGGGGTCGTCACCCAGCGGCTGGTCGACGTCGGGGAGCCCGTGACGGCGACGCCGGTCACCCACCTCGTCGAGGTGCAGGAGGTCGGGGTCCTGTACCTCGAGTTCGCGCTGCCGCAGCAGCTCTTGGGCCAGGTGGGGCCCGGCACCCAGGTCACCTTCGCCGTCGAGGGGAACGGTAGGCGAGAGCATGAGGGCCGCATCACGAGGGTCTTCCCGGCCCTGGACGAGGCGACCCGCTCCTTCCGCTCCAGGGTCCTGGTCGACAACGCCGACATCCCCTTCACGCCCGGGAGTCTGGCCAGGGTCTCCGTGGTAGTCCGGTCGATCCCCGAGGCGCTTGTGGTCCCGCGGAACGCTCTCGTCCGCACCGCGCAGGGCTGGACCGTCACCGTCGAGCGAGACGGACGGCCCGTCCGCCAGGTCGTCGAGCTCGGGCTCATCACTGAGGCGGACGCGCAGGTCGTGAAGGGCTTGCGCCCTGGCGACCGAGTGCTCCTCCGGGCGACCAGCTAAGGAAGCGAGAGCATGCTCCTCTCCGAGGTCTCCATCCGCCGCCCGGTCTTCATCACCATGGTCACCGCCGCGCTCGTGGTGTTCGGGCTGGTCTCCCTGCGCGACATCGGGATCGATCTGTTCCCGCGCGTCGAGTTCCCGACCATTACCATCCTCTCCGAGCTACGCGGCGCGGACCCCGAGACGGTCGAGACCACCGTCTCGGATCCGATCGAGGAGGCCGTCTCGACGATCAGCGGGATCAAGAACCTCCGCTCGACCAGCGCCGAGGGCTTCTCGCAGGTGATCGTCGAGTTCGAGCTGGAGAAGGACATAGACGTCGCCTTCCAGGAGATCCAGTCGAAGCTCGGCACGATCCGGAGCGAGCTCCCGCAGGACGTCGAAGACCCCGTCGTCGAGAAGTTCGACATCGACGCGGCGCCGATCATGGCGGTCGTGGTGTCGGCCGACTTGTCGATCAACGACCTGACGCGGCTGGCAGACCGGCAGATCAAGGAACGCCTCCAGCTCGTGCGGAACGTCGCGCAGGTCAAGCTCATCGGCGACCGCGAGCGCAAGATCTGGATCTGGCTGGACCGCGCCAAGCTCGATGGTCATGGCCTCACGGTCCAGGACGTGGAGCGCGCACTCCGCGCGGAGCACATCGAGTTCCCCGGCGGGCGGGTCGAGACGGGCGCGCTGGAGTACGTGGTGAAGACCAAGGCCGAGTTCACCTCGGCCGAGGACTTCGACACCATGGTGATCGCATACCGCAACGAGGCGCCCGTGCGGCTCCGCGACATCGGACGGGCCGAGGACGGGCTCGAGGAGCAGCGCAGCCTGGCCCGACTGAACGGGGCGCCGGCGGTGGCGCTCCTCGTCCGCCGCCAGTCCGGGACCAACACCGTCGAGGTGGCCGAGGCGGTCAAGGCCGAGGTGGAGCGGCTGCGCCGCGAGCTCGCGCCGGAGGGCGTGTCGCTCGAGGTCGCACAGGATCTGTCGGTCTTCATCGAGCACTCCATCGAGGAGATCCAGACGCACCTCATCCTCGGCGGGGGGCTGGCGATCCTCATCGTGTTCGTGTTCCTGCGCGACTGGCGCATCACGCTCATCAGCGCGCTCGCCCTCCCCACCAGCGTGATCGCCACGTTCATCGTCATGAACTCGCTCGGCTTCACGCTCAACATGATGACGATGCTCGCCCTCTCGCTCTCGATCGGACTCCTGATCGACGATGCGATCGTGGTCGTCGAGAACATCTACCGGCACGTCGAGGAGGGGAAGCCCGCCTTCGAGGCCGCCAGGTTCGGCACGGCCGAGATCGGGCTCGCGGTGGTCGCCATCACCGCGTCCATCGTCGCCGTGTTCCTGCCGGTCGCCTTCATGAAGGGGATCGTGGGGCGCTTCTTCTACCAGTTCGGCGTGACGATCTGCGTGGCCGTGCTGATCAGCCTCTTCGTCGCGCTCTCGCTCATCCCGTCGCTCGCCGCGAGGCTCCTCCGCCACCAGGAGCAGCACGGCGCCGTATTCCGTGCGATCACCTGGGTGCTGGACCGGATCGACGCCCTGTACACGCGGATCCTCGACGCTGCCCTGCGCTGGCGCTGGCTGACGGTGCTCGCCGGGGTGGCGGTGTTCGTGTCCACGATCTTCGTGGGGAGTTTCCTGCGGGCGGAGTTCATCCCGGTCGAGGACCAGAGCGAGTTCAACATCCGCGTCAAGGCACCGCTCGGATCATCCCTGCCGGTGACCGCGGAGACGTTCGAGGAGATCCGCGCCCGCCTGCAGGGCCAGCCCTGGCTCGTGTACACCTTCACGACGATCGGCAGCGACGAGCTCCAGCGCGTCAACGAGGGCGTCATGTACGTGAAGTTGACCCCCAAGCAGGAGCGGCAGATAGGCCAGCTGGAGGCGATGTCCTGGGTCCGGCAGCAGCTGGACGGGCTCTCCGACCGCGCCACGATCAGCGTCGAGGTGGTGCCGCGAGTGGCCGGCGGCGGGCGGAAGTCGTCCGACCTGCAGTTCGAGCTGCGAGGGCCTGACCTCGAACGGCTCGACGAGATCGCGCGCCGGGTCAAAGCGTGGATGCGCCAGACGCCGGGCTACGTGGACGTCGACACGACCTACGAGACGAACAAGCCGGAGGTGAACGTCTTCATCAAGCGGGACCGCGCCGCCGACCTGGGCGTCGACCCGCTTGTGATCGCCAACACCGTGCGCGCGCTCGTAGGTGGCGTAGACGTGGCGAAGTTCCGCGCGGAAGGTGACCGCTACGACGTTGCCGTTCGTCTCCTGGAGCCCTCCCGCAATCGGCCCCAGGACATCACCGCCTTGTCTGTCCGCGGCCGAACGGGTGAGCTGGTCCGCCTGCAGAACGTCGCCCAGGTAGAGGTCGGCGGCGGACCGGTGCAGATCGACCGCCTGAACCGCGCGCGCCTGATCACGGTCACCGCCAACCTCCGGCAAGACCAGAAGGTGCTGGGGCAGGCCACGGCCGAGCTGAACCAGACGATGGAGGAGTTCGAACTCCCTCCGGGGTACAGCTACGGGTTCGGCGGGCAGGCCGACACCATGCGGGAGTCGTTCGGCTACCTGCTCTTCGCGATGTTCCTCGCCGTGATCGTGATCTACATGGTGCTCGGCTCCCAGTTCGAGAGCTTCATCCACCCGTTCACGATCATGCTCTCACTCCCGCTCTCGCTCGTGGGTGCCCTGGGCCTCCTCGCGCTGGCGGGTCAGACGGCTAACCTCTACACGATGATCGGGATCATCCTCCTCATGGGGCTGGTCACCAAGAACGCCATCCTCCTGGTCGACTACGCCAACACGCTGCGAGAGCGAGACGGGCTCCCTCGCCACGAGGCGCTCATGCAGGCCGGCGCCACCCGCCTCCGCCCCATCCTGATGACCACGGCTGCGATGATCTTCGGCATGCTGCCGATCGCGCTGGGCACGGGGGCGGGGGCGGAGTCCCGAGGGCCCATGGCGACCGCGGTCATCGGCGGCCTGACCACCTCGACGCTGCTGACCCTGGTCGTCGTCCCCGCCGTGTACTCCATCCTCGACGACGTTCGCCAGCCCAGCACCTGGCGGATCTGGCGGTGGCTCGGGAGGGAGTCCGAGGTGGCGGACCGGCCCAGCGAGTGACCCCTCTGCCCACGCCGCGGGAGCCGCAGACTGAGACGTCGGCGCGGCGCCGGAGGTCCGTGCAGATCCTCATCCTGTCCGCGACCCTGTTCGTTGCCATGGCCGGCTTCAGCGTGGTGATCCCGGCCCTTGGGGACCTCGCGCTTCGCTTTGGCGCCACGTCCTTCGAGATGGGGGTGATGACCGCCGCCTACGCGGTGGCGCAGCTCGTGTTCGCGCCTCTGTGGGGCGGGGTCTGCGATCGGTTCGGCAGGAAGCCCGTGCTGGTCGTGGGCCTGCTGGGTTTCGGGCTCTCCTTCTTGCTCATGGGCCTGGCCACGACGTTCTGGGGCCTGATGGCTGGACGGGTGCTGGGCGGCGTCCTCTCCGCCTCGACGCTGCCCAGCGCCCAGGCCTTCGCGGCCGACCTGGCCGCGCCGGCCGAGCGCTCGGCTACGATGGGGCGGCTGGGGGCTGCCATGGCCCTCGGCTTCGTCTTCGGGCCCGTCCTCTCCACCGCCCTCCTGCCGCTCGGCGTCCGCGCGCCCTTCGTGTTCTCGCTGGTGCTCGCGCTGGCGACCGCTGGCGCGGCCGCGTTGTTCCTCCGCGAGTCCGCCCGAGCTGCCGGCACCCGCAGTGTCTCGTCCCGTCTCCCCGGTGTGAGGGAGCTTGCGCGGCACGGGCTCGGGTCACCTGCGGCGGTCTGGTTCTGGTCCGCCTTCGTCATCATGTTCGGAGCGTCGAGCGACTTCGCGCTGCTGGTGCTCTTCGTGGAGGAGCAGCTGTTCGGCACGGCGATGCATGCGAGCGTCGTGTTCGCCTGCTTCGGGGCATCCTCGGCGCTCTGCCAGGGGCTCCTCCTCCGCCCGCTGGTCCGCCGGTTGGGAGAGGTCGGGGCCGTGCGCGCCGGCTTGGCGATCGGAGCCGGCGGGTTCGTCGCCTTCGCGGCTGCTCCGAGCGTCCTGGCCCTCTGCGGGGCGACCGCCTTGATCGCGGCGGGGATGGCGATCAGTCGCCCGATCTCGGCGGCGCTCGCCTCGCGGGAAACCACGCTGGGTCAAGGCGTGACTATGGGCCTGCAGAGCGCGTTCGATGCGTTGGGGCGGGTCCTGGGACCGCTGGGCGCGGGCCTGGTCTACGGGTGGTCCCCCAGGGCGCCGTTCGCGTGCGCGGCGGTTGCCTACGCAATCGGGACTTTCTACGTCGGCCGCTACGCCGGACCGTCGAGCTCTCCGCAGCCCCGACACGAGGCGTTGCCCCTGGGGGAGGCCCGTGAGCGCCCGTGAGCGAAGGGTGGAGCAAGTGAGACGGCGCGCTCGGCGACGGCGACGTCCACCGGCAGATTCCCTCTCGGAGCAGGACGTCCGCAGGGCCATCCTGGCCTCGACGCTTGTCCTCTGGTCGGCGCACTCCTACAAGGCGGCGCCCTCCGTCGCGGCGATCGCTGAGCGCGCGGGAGTGGCTGCAGGGACGATCTACCTCTACTTCCGCAGCAAGGAGCAGCTCCTGCGCGGACTGGTCGACGAGCTGGTACGTGACCTCGCGACCCGCTTGTCGGCTGCACTGGACCCTCACTGCCCGAGGGGGGCGCGGGCGAGATTCGGTGCGGTCTGGGGGACGCTCCTGCGGTTCCGCCGCGACCGCCCAGGGGCGCTCGAACTGCTGCTCATGCAAGGTGACAGCAGCCGGGCGCGCGGTGAAGCCGTCCTCGGCGCCTGCCCACGCCTCGAGCAGTGGCTGCGCGAGGCGGCCACGGAGGGGGCCGTTGTGTTCAGTGACGCTGCCGATGCCTGGGCGCTCCTGTCCATGATTTGCCTGGCTGCGCCCTTCAAGGGACGGGTGGAAGCGGAGGCGCTACCTAGTGAAGCTGCTTGGCGCACCGCTGCCTGGCGTGCCATGTCCGGAACGTGGTAGGTGGCCGTGGGAGCCCGTCTCAGGCGGAGTCGGCCGCTCGGGCCGAGCTCGTCAGCGCCTGCGCCTGGATCACGCCCAGCGCTTCGTCGAGAAGCCGCCGCACCGCCTCGGCCGTGCGGCGCGCATCCAGCAGCGAGGACCGCGTCGTCGATCCCGCTCGATGAGAGTCGCGTCCCACTGCCTGGCCGAGTTGGTGCGGGAGGGCGTTGGCACACAGGGAAGCGGGAGAGACTTGCCCACGCGAGTCCCGCGACGAAACGCGGCGAGCGCGCAGCCATGCAGGAGGGAGGCGACCCGGCGCCGACGGGGTGCCCGGGGTCAGCGCGCCTTCGAGGCGCTGCGCGCGCGCCAGACGGCCGCGCTGGGCCGGCTCGCGTTCCTGCTGTTGAAGCACGGGCGCGCGCTGTGGGCGCGGCCCGGTCCCGACTGGCTCGGGGCGTTCGTGCGCTCGGTCGCGGACCTGCTCGCGGCCTTGCCCCGGTTCGATCGCGGACGCGCGTGGGTGACCGCTCTCGAGGCGACCGCGGAGCTCGAGACGGACCTGGTGATCGAGGCCCTTCGTGCCACCCGACCGACGCGCGAAGGTGTCGTGGTCCGGTTCCTCCGGCACCACCCGGCCAGGGCCCGAGGGCGGAGGGGTGCTCCCACCGCTCGAGGCAGGCTCGCCGTGCCGGTGCTCGAACGGTCGGCCCGAGGCGGCGCGGGTGCGCGTCCCCGGCGGGGGCTGCCCGCAGGGCTTCCCACGCGTTCGCGCTACGGGACGAACTTGTAGCCCGTGCCGTGCACCGTGAGCAGGTGCCGGGGCTGCGCCGGGTCGGGCTCCAGCTTCTTGCGCAGGTTGAGCACGTGCGTGTCGACCGTCCGCGTGGTCGGGAACCGATCCGTGCCCCACACGCGGTCGAGCAGCTCGTTGCGCGAGACGGCCTCGTTGGGGCGCAGGACGAGGTAGCGCAGCAGCTCGGCCTCGAGGTAGGTCAGCGCGTGCGCGCGCCCGTCGCGCTCGAGCAGGAAGCGGTCGAAGTCGACCGAGAACCCGGCGCCCAGGTAGCGCGCCTGCGCGCCCTGGCGCGCGCGGCGGAGGATCGCGGCGACGCGCGCGACGACCTCGGCCATGCTGAAGGGCTTGGTCACGTAGTCGTCGCCGCCCACGGCGAAGCCGGCGAGCCGGTCGGCCTCGTCGGTGCGCGCGGTCAGGAACACCGCCGGCGTGTAGTCGCCGCGGGCGCGCATGCCGGCGAGCAGGTCGAGGCCGCTCCCGTCGGGGAGCCCCACGTCGAGCAGGAGCAGGTCGGGGCGCGCGACCTCGAGGGCCGCGCGGGCCGCCCGGAGGCTGCCCGCCGTATCGACCTGGTGCCCCTCCTGCCGGAGGTTCTGCGCGAGCAAGAAGGCCAGGTCCGCCTCGTCCTCGACGACGAGGACGCGCCCGCCGGCCGCCGGCCCGGCCGCTGGGGCGGCGCCGCCCGGCACCGCCGGCTCCACGCTCAGCCGCCCGCCCCGGGTCGGAGCGTCCAACCCTCGCCCGCGCCGAGGAAGCGCTCGAGCGCGCGCGCCATGACGTCGCGCGCCCGCTCCTTGGGCTGCCAGGCCCAGCGCTCGAGCGTGACCTCGCCGTGGTCCTCGAAGGCCCAGCGCAGCCACTCCGCCTCGTCGCGGAAGGCCGCCTGCCGGAGCGCCTGCCACGCGCCGTCGCGCAGGCGCGCGGTCGCCTCGGCGTCGGGCAGGAGCGTGCGCACGGGGCGCTGCAGGACGTGCTCGGCGAGCCGGCGGCGCGCGGCGCGGAACCCGTCGCGGTGCTCGGGCGCGAGGACGTGCTGGATCAGCCGCTCGACGGCGTGCCCCGAGAACCCGCCCAGGAACGCCTTGATCTGCCCCTCGAGCAGCGGCTCGAGCTCGTCCTTGAGCACGCCCATGATCTTCTTGCGGATTGGGCCGATCACGGGCATGCGGTCGACGACCTTCCCCAGGAGGTCGGCCTTGCGCATGAACTCGTAGATCCCGGTGTAGAGGACCTGGCCCAGGCTCTGCTCGACCGCGGGCGAGCGGAGGAAGGCGCGCACGGCCTCGGGGTCCGGCTCGACCGCCTCGACGAGGTCGAGGATCCGCTGGTAGGCCTCGTCGGAGATCAGGTCGCGGATCGCGCGCTCCTCGGCGCGCAGGCGCGCCTCGACGCGGGCCCACGCCGCCTCGAACTCGGGCCGCGCGCGGGTCCAGAAGGCCTCGTCCTCGCGGAGCTCGCGGAGGATCTCGGACAGCTCCTCGCGGCCCACGAGGTCCTGCACGCGCTGCCCGCGCAGCCAGGCGTCGAGGGCGTCGAGGAAGCGGCGCGTCGTCGTGTCCACATCGGGCATGGGCGTCTCCGGGCGCTCCAGGTTACCGCAGGCCCCCGCGCCCGCCGCTCAGGCCGAGACCCCGGCCCCTCTTCCCGTTCCCGTTCCCGTTCCCGTTCCCGTTCCCGTTCCCGCGGTCGTGCGACGCCCTCCTGCCTCTTCCCTTGCCCTTGCCCTTGCCCTTGCCCTTGCCCTCCCTCTTCTCTTCCCTCTCCCCCCTCTTCTCTCCTCCCTCTTCTCTTCCCTCTCCCCCCTCTTCTCTTCCCTCTCCCCCCTCTTCTCTCCCCCGCCGCTCAGGCCGAGGCCCACCCCGCGCCCGTGAAGCGCAGGAGGGTCGGCGAGACCGGGTAGCTCCCCCGGCGGAACATGTGGCGCGTGAGCTGCTCGAGCGCCTCGCGGCCGCGCGGCTCGCCGCTGCCCGTGTAGTAGATCAGGTCGCGGCAGGGCACCGACGCGAGGAGCTCGCCCTCGACGCTCGCCGCGAGCGTCCCCCACAGGCCGACGTGCAGGAGCAGGCTCGCCTCGTAGGTCCCGCCCGCCGTGAGCAGGTAGACCGGGCCGTCGCCGTGGCGCTCGACCGTGAGCGAGCCGAGCACGCGCAGGACGGCGGGCTCGAGCAGCGCGTCGGCGGTGGCCTCGAGGCGCGCCAGGTCGCTCCGCGTGACGACCTGCACGCGGTCGGGCAGGTCGAAGGCGAGCACGACGATCAGGTCCGCGACGAGGGGGAACCACACGGGCGTGCTCGGCCCGTCCTCGGCCTCGTGGCCGGCCTGCTCGCGGATCGAGGCCAGCAGCCCCGCGCTCCGCACGAGCGCGTGGATGTCGTCGGTGCGCGGCGCGTCCGGCGGCGGGTCGACGAGGATCGAGACGTAGCGGTCGACCTCCGCCGCGAGCCGCTCGGCCGGGGCCATGCGGTAGGTGCGCCACAGGTTGTCGAGGTTGGCCTGGGTCGCGCGGCCGTCGTCGTACTCGAGCCGCAGACCCAGCGCGTCGCCGTCGACGAACACGACGCGGGCCGCGGGCGACCGGGCCCGCAACCGGTCGGCCACGCGCTCCGCGAACGCCTCGAGCGGCAGCCCCTCCTCGAACGGACGCATGCGGCCCTCGCCTCCGCCCCCAGTCTGGCGAGGCCGCGTCCGCCAGGCCACCCGGGCAGCTACCGCGCGGCGCGCACGGCCTCGAGCCAGCCGTGCCCGAACCGGGCGTCCGGCTCGAGGTAGTGCCCCTCGCTCCACTCGTTGAGCGAGGCGACGAGCACGAGCGGGTCGGGGTGCCCGTGCCCGGCGGTGAAGTCGACCGCGCGCGCGAGCGCCTCGCGGAACAGGCGCGGGTGCTCGCCCGTGACGACCGGGGACCAGGGGTATCGGTCCGGCCGCGCCGGCCCGAAGTCGGCGCCGCGCGGCGAGGCGTCCCAGCCCGGGGCGACGGCCGGCATGTAGGGCAGACCCGACCGCGCCGCGTAGCCGGCCCACTCGCCCGCGCGTCGCAGCGCGCACGCCGCGTAGCCCTGCAGGGGCTCGCCGCGCCACTCCGGCAGGAGCACGTAGTGCGTCACGCTGTCGAACCCGAGCGCGCGCACGTCGCCGATCACGTGGGCGGCCGGGTCGATCGCGGCCAGATGCAGCGGCGGATACCCGTTCGCCGCGAGCCAGGCCCGCGCGGCCGCGATCGCCTGCGCGGCCGCGGCCGGGCCGAGCTCGGCCACGAAGAACGTGCTGTCGAAGATCGAGAGGTAGAGCCGGCCTTCGACCCGGAGGTAGTTCGGGCGCGAGAAGTAGCGCCCGGCGAGGTGGGCGATCAGCGCCACGAAGTCGTCGACGTCCGTGCGGACGCGGCGCGCGTCGTCGATCACGGGCAGGTCGGCCCGACGGACCGGGAGCACGCGGCGCGGCATGCGGTTCGCCCACATGAGCGCGAACGGAGTCTCCCGGCCCTCGGGCGCGCCGAGGAGCCCCAGGTCGAGCGCGTCCTGGAACACGCGCTTGCCGCGGCACCAGAAGAAGCCGTAGACGAGCGCGTCGACCCCGTGCGCGCGGGCGAGCCGCACGCGCCGGCCGACCTCGACCGGGTCGCGGTCGTCGTAGGCCCCGAGCAGCGGGACCTTCGGCTGGGCGTGCCCGGGGAAGCGCGGGCGGCAGCCGGCCACGAGCTCCCACTCGGTGAAGCCCGGGTGGAAGCTCGCGTCGCGCTCGGGGATCGGGTGCCAGCCCGGGTAGACGTAGGCCGCGACGCGCACGCGCTACGCGGGCCCGAGCTCGGGCCCTCGGGCAGGCCCGGCCGCGGCCGCGGCGGCGGGTGCGCCGGGAGGGCAGGCCACGGGCGGCGCCGGGGGCGCCGCCAGGCCGAGCGAGGCCTCGAGGAAGCAGCGCAGGAGGTCCATCTGGTCGGCCGCCTTGGCCTGCCCGACCTGCGAGGCGAGGTACGGGACGAGGGCGAGCGCGCCGGCGGCCGGGAGCGCCCACAGCGCGCGCGCGGGCACGCCGACCGCGAGCTGGGCCAGGCCGACCATCGACGCGAACAGCACGCCCAGGCCGAGGAACCCGTAGGCGAACACGACCCCGGTCCACACGGTCGGGTTCGGGCCGAACAGGCCGTGGAGCCGGGCGCCCTCGGGGTGGGCCTCGACCTCGAGCCCGAGCCGCGGCGACCACACGTGGCGCAGCCGCTCGTCGACCTCGAGCTCGACGGTCGCGCGGCGGACCTCGCCGCCGATCGTGCGCCGGACGACGAGCGCGCGGCACGGGCAGCCGGCGCACGCGAGCTGCCGGTCGAGCCGGGCGAACACCTCGTCGGGCGGGAACGGCACGACGAGCTCGAAGCGCGGGCGGAAGCCGGCCACGTCAGGCGACGCCCCGGGGCGGGGCCGCGGTCACGGCCGAGGACCACATCGCGCCTGGCGCCTCCGTGCAGCCGATCTTGGTCGCGCCGCCGGGCCGGCGCAAGGGCGTGGACCCGCGGCCGCGCGCGGTCAGCCGGCCCGGCGCGGTCAGCCGGCGACGGCGCGGCGCCAGCGCCGGAGCGCGGC
>JANJTH010000722.1 GCA_024711205.1 Planctomycetota bacterium
GGCCGCCGCGGCCGCACCGGCCCCTGCCGCGACGCGCGCGCGCGAGGCCCCCGCCGCGACCGCGCCCGAGGACGCGCCGGCGCCTACGCCCCTCGACCTCCCCGCGCCGCCGGACGACGCGCCGCTCGCGCTCGTGCGCGCGGTCGAGGCCGTCCTGCTCGAGGTCGCGGCGCGCCGCGTCCGCCTCTCGAAGTACGGCGCCCTGCTCGGCGACGCCGAGGCGCGCCTGACCGAGGCCGCGGCGGCCGCCGTCGCCCCGCTCGCGCTCGCGCCCCTCGCCGCGCACCAGCTCGGGCGGCTCGCGCTCGACGTGGTGCTCCGCTTCCCCGGGCCGTGCCGCGCGACCCACGTGAGCGGCCAGCGCCGGCTCGTCCTCACGGTCGAGGCCCTCCCCTGGCTGCGCCGGGCGCGCGCCGCGCGCGCGCTCGAGCTCGCGGAGCGCCACGCCGCGCTCGCGCTCGAGCCGCTCGTCGCGCAGCTCCAGGGCTGGGACACGATGCTCCCGGCCGCGCTGCTCCGCGCCGCCGTCGCAGGGCTCGAGCCCCTCCAGGCCGGGGTCTGGCACGACCTCACGGAGGCGGGGCGCTGGGCCGGCCCGCGGATCGCGCCGGCGCTCCAGCGGCTGTTCGAGGAGCGGGGCGGCCACTACGTCGCCTGGCAGCTCTTCAACGGCCCCCGGCCCTCGCCGCGGCAGGTCGCCGAGCTCGGGGCGATCACGTTCGTGCGCGCGGTCGAGCGCGTCCTCGCCGCGGTCGGCGCGGCGACCGTCCGCCTCGAGGCGGAGCGGCGGGTCTTCGCGCTCGACGCGGGCTGGCGGGCGGTCCTCGACGTCCTGACGGGGGACGACGAGCCCGCCCCCGACGCCGGCGCGCCCGGCGAGGCCGCGCCCGCCGGGGCCGGCCGCGTGGTCGTGCAGCCGAACCTCGAGGCGCTCGTCCTCGGCGACCTGCCCTGGGCGCTCGTCGGCCTCGCGCGCCTGGGCGAGCTGGGGCCCGCGGGCGGGCACGCGCGGACGGTCACCCTCACGCGCGAGCGCGTGATCGACGCCGTCGCCTCGGGCTGGCCGGCCGCCGAGGTCCTCGCCTTCCTCGACGAGGTGGGCGGGCCGACGCTCCCGCCGGCCGTCCGGCGCGCCGTCGCGGACTGGGCCGGCTCCGTCCGACGGGCGCGCGTCGTCCACGTCCCCGTGCTCCTGTGCGACGACGAGGAGACCGAGGCGCTCGCGCGCGCGGCGGCGGGCAAGGGCGCGCTCCTCGACGGGCGCGCGATCGCCTGCGACCCGCGGCGGCTCTCGACCTACCGCAAGGCGCTCCTCAAGCGCGGGATCGTCGTGGACGAGGCCGAGGCCGCGGACGCGGACACCTGAGCCACGCGCGAGGGCCGCGCCAGGCTGACCGACCGGAGGGAGGTCGGCCCCGCACGGCCCGAGCGCGGAGCCGACCTCGCACGAGCGACGTACGCGGCCCGGCCCGCCCCGCGCGCGGGAGCGGGCCTCCCCGCTCCGCGGGGCCGCTCAGAAGCTCAGCGGCGGCTCGGCCGGGCGCACGCCCTCGATCGGCGAGGCCTCCGGCCGCGCGGTGGCGGCCCCGCCCGCCGCGGGCGTGGGCGGCGCCGGCTCGACGCGGCGCGTGGCCCCGCTCGGCGGGGCCGGCCGGCGCATCGTCCCGCTCGGCGGCTCGAGGCGCTGGGTCCGGTCCTTGAGCGTGAACAGCCCGCTCGAGGGCCCGCCGCCGCGGTGCAGGAGCATGGTCTCGCGGCCGGGCTGGAGCTTGAGCTGCTCGCGGATCTGCGCGCGCGCCCCGGCCGAGAGGTTCAGGTCGAGCAGCGCGTCCTCGAACCCGCGCCGGCGCTGGTCGACGATCCGCGCGAGCAGGCGCTCGATCGTCGCGTCGGGCCACTCCTCCGAGCGCGCGGGCCCGTCGTGGGCGCGCGGCTCGCGCTGGTCGTCCCACTGGTGCAGCACGCGCGTGTTCACCGCCGAGCCGGCGACCACGAGCCGGAGGCGGCTCGGCGGCGGCAGCTTGAGCCCGCTCGACGGGTCCCCCGTGATCGAGAGCGCGAGCTGGCCCACGACGCCCGCGTCGCCGGCCGGGATCTGCGGGGCGAACTCGCGCCACGCGGCGTGCGTGCGCGGGACCTCGGACGACTCGACCTCGAGCGCGTAGAGGGGCCCGCGCGCGGCGAGCCGCCGGGCGACCCCCTCGAGCCGCTCGAACAGGCGGCGCACCTCGAACACGCCGCGCACGCGCCAGTGCAGCTCCTTCTGCTCGAGCATGGCGCCGAGCAGGCGGGCCTGGTCCTCGACGACGCGGCCGGCGAAGCCGTCGGCCTGCGGCGCGCGGCCCTCCACGATGTCGAGGAGCTGCTTGCCGGTCCGCGCGAGGTTCTCGCAGAAGAACCGGGCGAGGGGCGACGTGTCGATCCCCGGGGCGAGCGGCGCGTGCTGGCTGGGTGGGACCGTCTGGTCGCAGGCCGCGAGCGCGTCGAGGAAGGGCCCCAGCTCGTCGGGCGGGATCACGAGCGGCGGGTAGCCGTGCTGGAGGAGGGCGGTCGTCGCGAGGAGGCGGCCGACCTGCCCGTTCGACTCCGCGAACGGGTGGATCAGGTGCAGGTGGTGGTAGGCCCAGGCCGCGGCCCCGAGCACGTCGCCGCCCTCGAGCCGCGTCGTGAGCTCGGCCGTGAGCCGCTCCACCAGCGCCGGGACCTCGGCGACCGGCGCGAACCGGAACGGGCGCCCGCGGCGCCGCGCCTCGGGCGTGTCCTGCTCCTTCCAGGCCCCGGGGTGGACCGCGCGCCCGCGCGTGCCCTCGGTGAGCGCGCGGTGGAGCGCGCGGACGAACGCCACGTCGATCGGGCCGGCCTCGCGGGCCCGGGCCTCCGCGAGCTCGTAGGCCCGCTTCTGGCGCTCGAGCGCGAGGAAGCGGTCGAGCGGGTGGCCGCCCGCGACGACGTCGCGCTCGAGGAAGGCCAGGGTCTCGAGGAGCGTGAGCCCGTCGCGCTGCCCCAGCCCGTTGCTCGCGCACACGAACCGCGGCAGGAGGTGGGCGCGGATGCGGTCGATCACCTCGGGCGCGAGCGGGCGGTGCGCGTCGATCCGGGCCCGCAGCGCTTCGACCTCGAGGTGAGGCTGGGTCGGGTCGGCCATGGGTCTCCTCCGCCGCGCGTGGCCGGGCCCGAGGGGGACCCGGCCGCGAGACTCTACATCGCGGGGCCGCCCGGGGTCGGCGGCCCGGGCGGGAGCGCGCGGGCGAGCTCCTCGAGCGCGTCGTAGGCCCGGACGTGCACCCCCGGGGTCCCCGCGGCGAGGGCGGCCACGGCGGCGCGCGCGACCACGTCCGCGTCGATCGGGCGGTAGCGGCGCAGGGTGCCCCCGAGCAGCGCGCGCAGGCCCGAGGCCGCGGCGACCCCGACGGCCTCGAGGGGGCGGCGCTCCGCGCGGGCGCCGACGAGGAGGCTGGGGCGCAGGAGCTCCGTCTGCTCGAACCCGAGCGCCGCGAGCGCGTCCTCGACCTCGCCCTTCGTGCGCAGGTAGAAGGCGGACGCGCGGGCGTCGGCGCCGACCGACGACACGAGCGCGACGCGGCGCGCCCCCGCCGCGCGGGCGCGCCGGGCCACGTCGAGCACGAGGTCGTGGTCGACGCGGCGGAAGGCCTCGCGCGAGCCCGCGGCGCGGAGCGTGGTCCCGAGGGCGACCACGAGGTCGTCGCAGGCGAAGTGGGCGGGGTCGAGGCGGGCGGGCTCGAGGGGCGCGGCGACGACCTCGCGGAGGCGGGGGTGCGCGACGCCCGTGGGGCGGCGCGCGAGCGCCGTGACCGCGGTCCAGGCGGGGTGCGCGAGGAGGTGGGCGAGGCAGCGCCGCCCGACCAGCCCGGTCGCGCCGAGGAGGAGGGCCGTTCGCGGGGGAGGGGCGGCGGGGTCGGTCACGGGCGGGATGCTACGCGGGGGGCAGGCGCGGGGTGGTGCAGGCAAGCGGGGCCGGCGGCCGATCCGGAGCGAGGGGGGTGACCGTGCTCCGGAGGCTCACTGGCTCGCTCGTGCTCGCGCTCGCGCTCGGCGGCCCCGCGGCGGCCCAGGAGGCCGAGCAGGCCGCGCCCCGGGCGGGGCCGGAGGGGGCCGCCCAGGCGGCCGGGCCCGCGCTGGCGCTGCGCGCCCACCTGGGCGGCTGGACGCTCGAGGTCCTCGAGGACCTCGCGGGCGAGCGCTCGCGCGTGGACCTGCGCTGGCGCGGGGCGCGGCGCTGGACGAGCGGGCACGCGTTCCACGCGTGTGTCGAGCCGGCGGCGCCCGGCGCGGCCGCGCGCTGGCGGCGCTCGGCCGGCGGGGCCGAGCCGCCGGCCGTCGCCGACGCCACGGGGGCCGGGCTGCTCACGCTCGCCGTGACGGCCTCGTCGGGCGGCAACCACGGCTGGGCCCGGAGCTGGGTCCTCCGGCTCGATCGCCAGGGCGGCGTCGACGTGCTCGCGGCCCACGAGGGGCTCGGGGGCGGGGCCCGGCTCGAGGACCTCGACGGCGACGGCACGCCGGAGCTCGTCGCGCGCGACGAGGTCCTGCTCGCGCTCGCGACCTGCACCGCCGCGGCGCCCTTCCCGCGCGTCGTCTACCGCTGGGACGGCGCCCGCTACGTCTGCGCGAACGACCGCTTCCCGCCGGGTGCCTGCGCCGCCGCCGCGGCGGAGGCGCGCGGCGGGCGGGCTGCGCCGGCCCGCGCGGGGCAAGGCGCCGGCGGGGTCGCCACGCTCCTCGCCAGC
>JANJTH010000744.1 GCA_024711205.1 Planctomycetota bacterium
CGCCGCGTTCGAGCTGCGCGCCCGCGTGCGCCGCTGGCTCGCGCCCCGGACCTGCGCGCGCGCCCCGCGCCCCGGCTGCGCGGCCGAGCCGTCCGACCCGCTCGCGGGGCTCGAGGGCGGCCGGTTCACCGACGTGCGCCCGCTCGGGAGCGGCTCGTACGGCGCCGTGTTCGACTGCCTCGACGCGCGGCGCGGGCGGCGCGTGGCGCTCAAGGTGCTGGCGTGCGAGGCCGCGGCCGCGCACGACGCCAGGGCGCGCTTCCTCCGCGAGGTCTACGCGCTGCAAGCGGTCCGGAGCCCGCACCTGTGCGAGCTCCTCGACGCGGGGGACGACGGCGGGCGCCTGTGGTTCACGAGCGAGCTCGTCCCCGGCCCGACCCTCGCCGCGTACGTCCGCGACCGCGGCCCCCTCGACGACGCGCAGACGACCGAGCTCGTGCTCGCGCTCGCGCGCGCCCTGTGCGCGCTCGAGCGGGCCGGGCTCGTGCACCGCGACCTGAAGCCGGCCAACGTGATCCTGCGGGACGGCCGCGTCGACCGCGCCACGCTCGTCGACTTCGGGATCGCCAAGCGCCCGCTCGACCACGCCCTCACGAGCACGGACATGCTCATGGGGACGCCCGGCTACATGGCGCCCGAGTACGTCGCCGGCGCCGCCCCCGACCGGCGCGCCGACCTGTTCTCGCTGGGCGCCGTCGGCCGGTTCGCCGCGACGGGCGAGGACCCCCACCCGGGCATGGACCCGACGAAGCTCCTCCTGCTCATGGGGCGCGTGCGCCTCTCGCTGCCCGCGGCGCTCGACTCCCAGCTCCGCCGGGTCCTGCGCCGCCTGCTCGAGCTGACGCCGGGGCGGCGCCACGCCTCGGCCAACCTGGTCGTGGCCGAGCTCCGGCTCGTGCGGGCCGCCCTCGCCCGCCGGCCCGTGGCCGCCATGGGCCCGCCCGCGTAGGTCCGCGAGCCGGGGTCGGGCCGATCGTCTCGCCCCGCCCGCGGGGTGGGCCGACCCGAGGCCGCGCGCCCCGCTCGCGATCGAGCCGAAGTCGTTGCACGGGAACCGACGCGGGACGCAACGGGCCCACGGCCGGCCATCATGGTCCGTAAACGCGACGCAAAGCCCCGGCAAGCGGCCCGTGAAGGCTGGCCCGCCGCGTGCTAAACCGATCCGACATGACCACTCGGTCTCATCGCCTGACCATCGCCGCCCGGGTCTTCGTCCCGATCGCCGTCGCGGTCGCGTGCGCCCTCGGCACCTCGCAGGTCGTCGAGGCGGACGGGGCCCCGCGCGCCCCGGACGACGTCGCCATCGCCGCCGGCCTGGACCTCGCGGGCGTGTGGCGGATCGAGGGCCGCCCCGCCTCGGGCGGCCCGAGCTGGCAAGGCGCGCTGCAGCTCCGACGCCTCGAACCCGGGCGCTACGAGGCCCGGCGCGTCGTCGGCGGCGAGGTCGAGGCGGGCGAGGCCCGGGTCCGCGACGGGCTCCTCCTCGTGCGCACCGGCGCCCCCGCCTCCGAGGGCCTGACCGGGGTCCTCGGCGGGGGCGGGCTCCAGCCCCCGGGCGCCCCCGCCGCGGGCGGGCCGCGGCTCGCCGCCTACCGGCTCCAGCGCTGCGAGCGGCGCATGCTCGGCTCCTCCCGCGGCGCCGACGGGGCGTCCGCGGAGCGGCTCGCCCTCGCCGGCGACGACGCCGCGAACAACCGGGTCGACCTGCTCGTCGACGGGCCCGAGATGTTCCCGGCCCTCCGCGAGGCGCTCCAGGGCGCCCGGCGCACGATCGACCTCCAGACGTTCATCTTCACGGGCGACGCGACCGGCCGCTCGATCACCGCGATCCTCGGCGAGCGCGCGCGCGCGGGCGTGCGCGTGCGCGTCCTCGTCGACGCGTTCGGCGACGAGCTCGGCCGCGACGTGAAGGCCGAGCTGAAGGCCGCCGGCGTCGAGCTCATCGTGCAGCACGGGGTCGCCCGCGGGCTCCTGAACGGCGTCGCGGACGCGGGGCGCGGGGTCTGGAACGGGCTCAAGCGCCTGTTCGGCGGCGACGCGCCCCCGCCGCGCGAGAAGCGCGGCGTCGTGAACCACGACCACCGCAAGCTCACGATCGTCGACGGCCGGGTCGGCTTCGTGGGCGGCATGAACCTGGCGCGCGAGTACGAGCACACGTGGCGCGACGTGCACGCCCGCGTCGAGGGCTCGGCCGTCCCGCGCATGCACCGCCTGTTCCTCGACCGCTGGCGGGCCGCGGGCGGCAAGTGCGAGCAGGAGCCCGTCGCCCACGACGCCGACCCCTGGCCGGGCCTCCTCCCGGTCGACGTCGTGCACGCGCTCCCCGGGCTCAGCCAGGACATCAAGGAGCGCTACCTGCGCGAGATCGCGCGGGCGAGCGACCGGGTGCTCATCGAGAACGCCTACTTCCTCGACGACGCGGTGATCTCCTCGCTCCAGCGCGCGGTCGCGCGCGGCGTGCGGTCGGTCGTGATCCTCCCGCCCGACGACCTGCACGACGTGAAGGTCGTCCGCGACGCGTTCGCCTTCGTCCAGAACGACGTCGTCCGCTCGGGGATCGAGCTCTACAAGTTCCGGGGCCGCATGGTCCACTCGAAGGTCGCCGCGTTCGACGGCCACACGGCGACCGTGGGCTCGTCGAACCTCGACAACATGGCGCTCGCGCGGCTGGCCGAGGTGAACATCTTCGTCCCGGACCGCGGCTTCACCCGCACGCTCGAGAAGCGCGTCCTCGAGCCCGACCAGGCCCGCAGCGACCGCGTCGCCGAGGGTGAGCTCGGCTGGTGGGGCAACGTCAAGGGCGGCACGCTCCACTTCTTCCGCTCGTTCCTCTGAGAGGCCCGCGCGGGGCCCCGGGCGATGGGCCTCGGCTTGAAGCCCTGCGGGGTCAGGGGTAGCATCGCGCCGCGCGGCTCGGGCGGGCTGCCCCAGGGGACGCGGACGCGATGGGCGAGGCCGAGGCCGTGAGCGAGACGCTGAGCGAGCCCAACCTCCACATCGGGCTGCTCGCGATCCGCAACGAGTTCCTCAACATCTCCGAGCTCAAGCACTGCCTCGACGTCCGGAAGAAGCACTTCCAGAAGAACCAGCAGGTGCTGGACCTCGGCGACGTGCTCGTGCAGCAGCGCTACCTCACGCCGCAGGACCTCGAGTACCTGCTGATGATCGCCGCGAACGAGGCGGGCGCGCCCGCCGTCGCGCTGGGCGACATCGAGGCCGAGTTCGACCGGCACGTGGCCGAGCTCAAGCCCGGCGCCGACTTCGGCGAGTTCGTGATCGAGGAGGAGATCGGCCGCGGCGGCATGGGGATCGTCTTCCGCGCCCGGAGCCGCGACAAGGACGAGCCCTGCGCGCTGAAGATCCTGATCGGCGGCAAGGACGCGACGGTCCGCGACATCGAGCGGTTCAAGAAGGAGGCGACCGTCATGGCGCCGCTCATCCACCCGGGGATCGTCAAGATCCTCGAGGTCGGGCGGCACAAGGGCCTCGACTTCATCGCGATGGAGTTCGTCGACGGCGTCTCGCTCAAGGAGCTCGTGGGCGACAAGGCGCTCGGGGACGACACGGCGCTGCTCGTGATCCGCTCGGCCTCCGAGGCCGTCGCGTTCATGCACAGCCACGGGATCATCCACCGCGACATCAAGCCCGAGAACATCATGGTCCGGCCGGACGGCTCGGCCGCGCTCATGGACTTCGGGCTCGCCGGCTGGGACAAGATCGAGATCCTGGCCGGGCGCGGCTCGATCGGGACCCCGATGTACCAGCCGCCCGAGCAGGCCGAGGTCGGCGGCCCGTTCGGCAAGATCTCCGAGGCGTCGGACGTCTACGGGCTCGGCGCGACGCTCTACTTCCTGCTCACGGCGCGGCACCCGTTCCTCGGCAAGACCGTGCAGGAGGTGCGCGCGAAGATCAAGGCGGCCGCGCCCGACCCGATCACGGCGAGCAGCCCGAAGGTCCACGCGGCCGCGGAGGCGCTCTGCCTGCGCTGCCTCAAGAAGCGCCAGAACGAGCGGTTCGGGACGCCCAAGGAGCTGATCGAGCACATCGACAAGGTGCTCGGGATCCTCCTCCCGAACGCCGACGCGCAGAAGCAGGGCCGGACGCGGCTCCTCCGGCGGATCCAGGCCGCCGTGCGCGTGAAGAGCGACGCGGGCCCGACGCCGGGCAAGCGGCCCGAGGGCGCGGCGCCGGCGGGGCCGAAGGCCCGCCGGAGCGACGCGGGCAAGGTGAAGCGCCCGGCCGCGTCGACGGACCGCGGCAAGCCGCTCCCGGGCGGGCCCGCGCGGCGCCCGCGCCGCCCGGGGCAGCCGAGCGACGGCGGCCCGATCCTCCGCCCGCCCGCGGGCCCGGGGGGCCTCTCGACCGGCGCGATCGTGGCGATCGCCACGGCCGGCGTGTGCGTCGTGATCGTCGGCCTCCTGCTCCTGTCCCGCTGAGCGACCGCGCTACACCTCGGCGAGCGCCTCGCGCAGGTCGCGCGCGTGCTGGAAGCGCTGCGCGGGGTCGGGGCGGAGGCAGCGGTCGAGGATCGCCGCGACCTCGGAGGGGAGCCCGCGCGCGAGCTTGCGCGGGTCCTCGTAGCGGCCGGCGCGCAGGCGCTCCGTGAACTCGAGCGGGCCGCCGGGGAAGGGCGGCGAGCCGGTCAGCATGCGGTAGAGCGTGGCGCCGAGCCCGAACACGTCGGCGCGATGGTCGACATGCTCGAGGTCGAACAGGACCTCGGGCGCGACGTAGCGCGAGCGGGTCAGCTTCTCGCCCGGGTGCGAGATGTCCATGCGCTTGCCCGGCCCGTCGGTGCGCTTGGCGAGCGCGAGCTCAGCCAGCTTCGGCACGCCGTGGGAGGTCACGAGCACGGTCGCGGGCGAGACGTTGCGATGCACGACCCCGCGCCCGTGCGCGTAGACGAGCGCCTCGGTGAGCCGCGCCGCGATCGCGACGGCGGCGCGCGGCGCGAGCCGGTCGCCCGCCCCCTGGCAGTAGGCCTCGAGGTCGGTCCCCTCGACGTACTCGGTCGTGACGTAGATCCGGCCGTCCGCGTGCCCGGCCGCGAGCACGGCGACGATCCCCGGGTGGTGGAGCCGCGCGCCGACCTGCGCGCCGCGGAGGAAGCGCGCGACCGTCTGCGGCTCCTGCGCGAGGTCCGGGTCGAGCACCTGCACGGCCACGACGCGGCGGCGCCGCCGGTCGAAGCCCTTGTAGGTCCGGCCGAGCTCGCCGCGGCCGAGCTCGGCGAGCACCTCGTACTCGCCGATCGCGTCGAAGCGCGCGAGCGGGCTCGCCGCCGCGAGCACGGCCGTCTTGGCGCCCTCGAACCCGCCCGCGCGCGGGCCTGCGTCCGCCGGGCCCTCGAGCGCGTCGAGGTCCCCGACCAGGTCGTCGATCGGCATGACCTCGGTCGGCGGGTCGTGGCGCCGCGTGCCGCGCGGCGTCGGCCGCCCCGGCCCCACGGGGTCCGACGGCTCGGCCCCGCCCGCGGGGAGCGCGGGCGGGGGC
>JANJTH010000420.1 GCA_024711205.1 Planctomycetota bacterium
CGGCGACGGCGACGACGCGGCCGGTCGCCCGGGCCGCCTCCGCCGGGACCTCGAGCAGGCCCGCGAGGAGGCCCGCGCGCTGCGCGACCGCGTCGAGCGGCTCGAGGCGATCGTCGCGGCGCGCCTCCCGGCGCCCGGCCCGAAGTCGGGCCTCCCCGGCCGCCCCGAGCGCGGCGGCCCGCCCGAGCCCGGCGGCGGCGGCGAGGTGCTCCGCGGGACGGACGCGCTGCAGGAGGGGTAGGACCCGGCGGCGCCCCCCCCGGCGTGGCATGCGGCCCGGGAGGCGCTGGCCGGGTGACCCGGCGACCGCGCGGGGGACGACGTCCCCCCGCGGCCGCCGTGGGGTTCGATGCCACACCCAGGCTCGGCCTCCAACACCGCCCGGATCAACCGCTTGCGGGGGTGTGTCCACGCGGTTTCCCGAAAATCGAAGCGCCCTGGCCGCACGCACGGGCCGGCGGGCCGGGGGCGCCGCCGTAAAGGCAAGGTGAACCGTCCACCCCGGACGGCCCTGGCGCGGCGCGTCACATGCCCTGCTCGGCCAGGAACTTGCGTCATCGGCCCCCCGACCCTGGGGGGTGCATGGCTCGATCCACGTTCAGCCGCCCGTTCGCCCGTTGCCTGCTCGGCGCTTGCGCCGTCGGGGGGGCCTACGTCGTCCTCGCCGCGGCGCTGCCCGACCCGAGCGCGGCCCCGGTCGCCGCGGCCGCGCCGGCTCCGGGCACGACCGCGCCCGGGTCGACCCCGACGCCCGACTTCGTGCCGCCGGGGGGTCCGTGCGCCGAGCACGTCGAGGCGCCCGGGCACGCGTGCGGCCTCGACGCGAAGGCCATGCTCGCGCGGTTCCAGGCGGCGACCGCCGAGCGCGGCGCGGTGCACGCGACCTACGCGCTCGCGGGCGACGGCCGCGCCGTCGCGGGCCAGGTGAACCTGGGCCTCGCGCCCGAGGCGTTCGCGCCCGGCGCCCTCGAGGCGCTCGCGGGCCGGCACGGGTTCGCGGTCGCGCGCGCGCTGCCGCGCCTCGGCCTCGCGACGCTCGCCCGCGCGCACGCGACCGACCGCCAGGTCGGCCTGTCGGTCTCGGACGACGTGCGCGCGGCCCTGCCCGCGCTCGCGGCCGAGCCGGGCGTCCTGTGGGCCGAGCCGAACGTCGTCGCGCGCGTGGCGCTCCGCCCCAACGACCCGCTCCTGCCGCTCGACCGCGGCCGGCTCGGCGCCGGGCTCGAGCGGGCCTGGGACGTGACGCAGGGCGCCCCGGGCGTGATCGTGGCCGTGCTCGACACGGGCGTCGACCCGGCGCACCCCGACCTCCAGGGCGCGCTGCTCGCGGGCTACGACTTCGTGAACCAGACCCCGACGCTCCGCGACGACAACGGGCACGGGACGGCGATGATCGGGATCATCGCGGCCCGCGGCGACGACGGCGTGGGCACGGCGGGCGTGGCCTACCGGACGAGCGTGCTCCCCGTGAAGGTCGCCGACGCCGACGGCCAGGCCAGCGTCGCCGACGTCGCGGCCGGGGTCGACTTCGCGCTCCAGCGCGGCGCACGCGTGATCAACCTGTCGCTCGGCGCGCGCGTGGGCGCGCAGGCCCTCGAGGCGGCCGTCAACCGCGCGCTCGCGGCCGGGGTCGTCGTCGTGGCGTCCTCGGGCAACGACCCGGTCCACATCGAGCAGCTCCCGGCCGGCTACCCGGGCGTCGTCTCGGCCACGACGCTGACCCCGCGCGGCGAGCTCGCGGCCGAGTGCGCGATCGCCGAGTCGACCGACGTGGGCGCGCCCGGCGAGGGCGTGATCGCGCCGCTCCCGGGCGGCGTGTGGGCGTTCCTGGGCGGCTCGAGCGCGTCGGCCGCGTTCACCTCGGGCGTGGCCGCGCTCGCGCTCGCGGTCGACCCGACGCTCACGGGCCCGCAGGTCGCGCAGGTGCTCCGGCAGGCCCAGCGGCCGCTCCCCGCGCTCGCCGGGCTCGAGCGCGTCTACCGGTTCGGGCGGCTCGACGCCGAGCTGGCCGTGCTGCGCGCGCGGGCGAACCTGGTCGACCTCGCGGTCGTCTCGCTGCGCGTGGCGCCGGCGCGGCCGCGCCCGGGCGTGCGCGCGCGCGTGTGGGTCGAGGTCGAGAACCAGGGCCACGCGCCGGCCGCGAACGTGCCGCTGCGCGTCTCGCGGCGCGACCCGCAGTCGGGCGCCACGATCGAGCTCGGCGTCGTCCCGGTCGCGCTCGCGCTCGGCGAGCGACGCGAGTTCGGCTTCGACCTGACCCTCCCCGCGGCCGGCCCGCACGACCTCACGGCGTTCCTCGGCCCGGTCGCGAACGACGTCGAGCCGGCGGACAACACGCGCGTCCTCACCGTGACCGCCGACCCGACGGTCCGGCGCGACGTGCGCGTGCTCTCGCGGCGCGTCCAGAACGTCGACATCGGCGCGGGCGTGCTCAACCTCCAGGTCGAGGTCGAGAACGTGGGCACGGAGCCCGAGCAGCAGGTCGTGCTCACGGGGACGGCCACGCCGCTCCGCTCGATCGCCCCGCCGCCCGGGACCGCGCTCGGCCCGCTCCTCGTCCACGACCTGGGCCGCGCCGTGATCCCGCAGCTCGACGCGGGCCAGCGCGTGCTCGTGAACCTGGCCTGGACGCTGCCCCCGGTCCCCCCGACGGGGATCGTCCGGCTCGACGCGCGCGTGCAGCAGGTCCTCGGCGAGACGGCGCTCGACGACAACCACGCGGCGTTCGACCTCGTCCTCGGGCGCGCCGGGCCGCTCTCGAGCCTCTACCAGCAGAGCAACGGCGTCGACGTGATCCTCGACGCGCCCTGGCGCGTCGAGCCGGGCCGGCCCTACCTGCCGGTGCAGGTGTTCGTGCCGAGCAAGGGCGGGCGCACCCCCGCGACGCGCCTGCGGATCGAGCGGACCGAGCTCGTCGTGCGCGACACGCCGACGGGCGCGGGGACGACGGTCTACGACGACCCGCGCGGCGCGGCGCCCACGGTCGCGGCGCCCGGGCTCGAGCTCGTCGACGAGCTCGGCCTGCGGCGCGCCGGCGGCAACGCGCTCGACCTGTTCGGCGGGGTCGAGCTCGACATGAACGGGCGCCACGACGTGCTGCGCCTCCCGCGCGCCGCGCTCGGCGTCGCGGCCTCCCCGGGGCAGCCGGTCGTCAAGTACGTCGACGGCCGCGTGCGCTGGGAGCAGCGGCGCGTGCTGTTCTCGCTGTTCACGACGACGAGCAGCGGCAGCCACCGGGCCGTGATGCGCACGGTCTTCGCGCCGACGTCGCTGCCCGCGCTCCCGGGCGAGAACCACTACCACGACGTGCACCACCACACGATCGCCGAGTGGTACTTCGGCTCGCCGATCGACATCTTCGCCCCGCGGAAGGCCTACGGCGGGCCGCTCCAGATGGTGTTCGAGAGCGCCTACGCGATGGGCTTCCTCGCGGCGCCCGACGCCGGCGCGGCCTGGGGCCGGATCATCACGACCGACCACAGCAGCTTCAACAACCGCACGATCCCGGACCCGGACGGCCCCGACCACCGCCCGCCGTTCGGGCCGCAGTCGCCCTCGCAGCACCCCGGGCTCGGGCAGCTCGAGGCCTACCGCCGCGTGCTCGGGCCGTCCGTCGGCCAGGAGATCGCGTTCGAGCAGGACGTGCCGATCCCCACGATCCCGATCCCGTTCGTGAACAACATCCTCGACGTGCTGCCCGGCCTGCCGCTCGGGGCCCACATGCTCCTCTACGGCACGGACCACGTGGAGGGCCCCTGGCACGGCGGCGGCTGGCTGCGCGGCCCGGGCAACCCGAACATCTCGGTCGAGCTGTTCCCGCTCCTGCGCGACGCCGCGACGCGCCCGCAGCTCTCGGGCACGGGGACCCCGTTCGCCTACGCGGCGCACCCGTTCGGCGGGCAGGGCTGGCGCGACGGGAACCTCGACCGCGGGTTCGGGCTCGACCCGGCCCTGCGCGACCGCGACGCGGTCCACGGGCCGTCGGGCAAGTTCGTGCTCAAGGGGGTCGAGTTCTTCAACGGGCGCGGGACGCGCTCGCTGCCCACCGCGCAGATCGACTTCGAGGACCTGAACCCCTGGGCCGACCCGACGTTCGCGCGGGGCGTCGCGACCTGGGACCGCGGCCTGTGGTCCGGCATGACGCGCTGGCACCGCATGCTCGCGCGCACGCTCGACTACGCGTTCACGAGCGACCCCGAGACGCGGTTCGTGCGCAAGGTCTACCAGGCCGGCGGCTCGGACGCGCACGGCGACTTCAACTTCTCGACCGGCCGGGCGGCCACGCCGCTCAACGTGCAGGCGACCTACAACGTGGGCGACGAGGCCTACTACGGGGTGCGGACCTACTGCTTCGGCGACGGCAAGCCGGGGCGCACGCCCGAGGAGCGCTGGCTCGAGGCCTACGCGGACGGCAACTCGGTCACCACGGACGGGCCGCTCCTCGCGTTCTCGCTCGACGCCGACGGGCGGTTCGACGCCGCGAACCTGCGCTGGCACGACGCGGCCGTCGCCGCCGAGGACCACGACGGGCGCGTGGGCGGCGAGGGCCCGCTCGACGGCGGGCGCACGGCGCTCGTGCGCCGCGGCGCGGAGACCCCGCTCTTCCGCTACCGCTACACCTCGGCCCCGGAGCACGGGCCGGTCGCGAGCGTGCTCCTCTACAAGAGCGAGGCCGGCAACCCGAACCCGACGCGGCGCAACGGGAACGTCGACCAGATCGTGGGCGTGAACCGCCTCGCGCTCGCCGGCGCCGACCAGGACCTGGTCCAGCCGCTCGACCCCGCGCGCGAGGGCGCGGTCACGCGGATCACGGCCTTCGCCGCGGGCGCCTACACGGGCGGCGACCCGGACCAGGGCGACCTCGGCCCCGACGCGTTCCGCTGCTACACGAACCCGGTCTTCGTCGTCCCCTACGACGTGGACCTCCAGGTCGCGCAGGTCGACGCGGCCACGGGCTCGATCCCGCCGGGCGGGCTCGTCGCGCGGTTCGCGTTCGACATCTCGATGGACCCGGCCAACTACACGGTCGAGGTCCAGGGCCTCGACGCGCAGGGCGCGTCGGCCGGCGGCGCGGCGACGCCGCTCGCCCTCATGGTCCCGGCGTCGGGCTCGGGCTGGTCGGACCAGCCGGGGATCAAGACGAGCCGGGTCGAGCTCACCAACCGCGACGCGATCCCGCTCGACGGCGACGCCTACCCGCAGGCCGGCCGCAAGACGCTCGTCGTCTACTGGCGCGACGCGCCGCGCGACGCGGCCGGCAACGCGCTGAACCCGATCGCCGCGACGGTCGAGGCCCCGTGGTTCGCGCAGTCGAGCGTGGCGCCGGTCGGCTCGACGGCGGCGCCCGCGACGGCCGGGACGCCGGCGTCGGCCGCCCCGGTCACGGGCGGCGGCAAGGGCTCCTCGGGCGGCCTCGGCTGCGCCCTCGCGCGCCCCGTCCCGGGCAGCGGCCAGGGCGAGGTCGGGGCCTGGGCGCTCGCCGCCGCGCTCCTCCTGTTCGCCGGCGCCCGCCGGCGGGTCGGTCGGCGCCAGGCGGCCTGAGCGCGCCCCCGCGCCGGTCGCTCGTTGCAGGCGGCCGGCCGATCGGCCATCCCTGGGGGGTGAGCGCCCGCGCCGCCCGGTCCGATCGAGCCCTCGCCCGCCGCGCGCGGCGCGGCGGGAGCCGGACTCGCCGTGGCTGAGCCGCAGCGCTTCGGCGCGTTCGAGGTCCTGGGCGAGCTCGCGCGGGGCGGCCAGGGCGCGGTCCTGCGCGCCCGGCGCGCCGCCGACGGGGCGCCGGTGGCGCTCAAGCTCCTGCTCCGGCCCGACCCGCGGGCCGCGCGGCGGTTCCGCCAGGAGGCGCAGGTCCTCGCGCGCCTCGCGCATCCGTCGATCGTCCGCGTCGTCGACCACGGCGAGGAGGACGGCGTGCCGTGGCTCGCGATGGAGCTCGTCGAGGGGCAGAGCCTCCGGGCGCTCGTGGCGGCGCGGGGCCCCTTGCCCGCGGCCGCGGCCGCGCGGCTCGTCGCGGCCCTCGCCCGGGCGCTCGCCTGCTGCCACGCCCAGGGGATCGTCCACCGCGACCTGAAGCCCGAGAACGTGCTCCTCGAGGCCGGGTCCGGGCGCCCCGTGCTCGTCGACTTCGGGGTCGTCGCGCGCGACGCCGCGCAGTTCGGGGCGCTCTCGATCGACGACGCGTCGCGCCTGTCCGCGACGGGCGAGCTGCGCGGGACGCCGGCCTACATGGCGCCCGAGCAGGCCGCCCCCGGCCGGTTCGGGCCGGTCGGGCCCGCGGCGGACGTCTACGCGCTGGGCGCGGTGCTCCACTTCCTGCTCGCGGGGGGGCCGCCCTTCGAGGCGGGCTCGCTGCCGGCCCTGCTCCGCAAGGTCATCGAGGACGCGCCCCCCGACCCGCGCGCGCGCGGCGCGGCCGTCCCGGAGGCGCTCGCGGCGCTGTGCCGGCGGGCGCTCGCGAAGGACCAGGCCGCGCGGCCGGCCTCCGCCGAGGCGCTCGCCGAGGCGCTCGAGGCGCTCGCGCCCGGCCCGCTCGCCCCGGCGACGG
>JANJTH010000757.1 GCA_024711205.1 Planctomycetota bacterium
CCCGGGCGCGGCGCCCGGCGCGCACGTCGTGGACCTGCCCCGCCGCCTCGGCTTCGCCGGCGCGGCGCGCGTCGGCTGCGACCGGGCGCTCGCCCTCGGCGCGCGCTGGGTGCTGCTCCTCAACGACGACGCGACGCTCGAGCCGGGCGCGCTCGAGGCCCTCGGGGCGGCCGCCGCGGCGGCCCCGGGGGCGGCGCTGCTCGGCCCGCTGCTCGTCCACGACGCCGACCCGACCCGGGTGGACGGCGCCGGCGTCACGCTGGGGCCGCTCGGCGCGGGGCGCGACGCCGACCGCGGGGTCGCGCTCACGGCGTGGCTCGCCGCGCGCGGCGGCGCGCCGCGCCCCGTCGCCGCGCTCTCGGGGGCCGCGCTCCTCGCGCGCGCGGACCTGCTCGCGCAGGCGCCGCTCGACCTGGCCTGGGGGATGTACTTCGAGGACGTGGACCTCGCGCTCTCGGCCCACGCGCGCGGGCTCGGCGTGCTCCTCGTGCCCTCCGCGCGCGCGCGGCACGCGCGGTCGGCCAGCGTCGGCGCCGGCTCGCCCGCGCAGCGCGAGCGCCTCGCGCGCAACGCCGTCCGGCTCGTCGCCCTGCGCTGGCCGCGCCGGCTCCTCCCCCTCGTGCTCCCGCTCGCCTGGGCGCGCCTCCTCGCGCGCGCCCCCGCGAGCGCCGCGCGCGGCGAGTGGGCGCTCGCCCGGGCGTACGCGCGCGCCGTCGTCGGCGCGCTCCGCGACCTGCCGGGAGCGCTCGCCCGTCCGCGGCCCCTCGCCTGGCCGGCGCTGCGCCGGCTCCGGCGCGGGTCGCCCTGACCTCGCCCGCGGCCGGTCGAAGCGAGCTACCGGCCCGCGCGGTCGGCCGCCTCGAGGACGTGCTCCGGCGGCAGGAGGACCCAGCCGGCGGCGCGCTGCACGGGGTCGCCCACGGGGAGCTCGTGGGCCTGCCCGGGCCCGAGCACGACGAGGAACCGGTGCCGGACCGCGCCGCGCGCGTCGACGTGCGAGGCGACCCACGCGCCCGGGGCGAGCGAGACGACCGGGCGCTCGGCGCGCGCCGGCGGCGGGGCCGCCGCGCCGGGGTCGGCGCGCCAGGGCACGAACGCGAGGACCTCGCCGGGCCCGAGCCCCGTGACCGAGAGCACGGCGGGGCCGAGTGACCCCGCGTCCGGGCCCTCGAGCGGCGGCGCGCCCGGGTCGACCTCGGCCTCGGAGCCCTCCTCGAGGCGCCGCGCCAGCGCCTCGAGCTCCGCTGCGAGGGTCCACTGGCCGCTCCGCTCCGCGAGCGCGGCGCGGGCGCGCTTCACGTCGATCAGCGTCCGGCGGAGCTGCGCGTCGCCCGGGCGGGCCAGGTAGGCCCCGCGGGCGACGAGCTGCGCCTGCCACAGCTCGGCGTCCGCCAGCTCCGGCCGGCCCTCCGCCTCGTGCAGCGCCGCGGCGACGACGAGCTCGCGCGCCTGCGCGGCCCGCTGACGGAGCGCGAGCGTATGGGCCGCCGCCCGGCCGCCCCAGGCCGCGCCCCCGGCGCCGAGCGCGACCGCGACGAGGAGCGCCGCGGTCCGGGGGTGACGGCGCGCGCGCCGCCAGGCCCGGCGGAGGAGGCCCGGCGCGCGGGCGCCGGGGGCCTCGCCGCGCAGCCAGCGCTCGAGGTCGAGCGCGAGGTCCTCGGCCGTCTGGTAGCGGTCCCGCGGGTGGGTCGCCATGGCCTTCGCGCACACCGCGTCGAGCCCGGGCGGGCAGCCCGGCAGCGCGTCGCGCAGGCGCGGCGGGTCCTCGCGCGCGATCAGCCGCTGCACGACCTCGCCCGGGGTCTCGCCCGAGGCGGGCAGCTTCGCCGACGCGGCGAAGTAGAGGAGCGCCCCGAGCGCGTGGACGTCGACGCGGTGATCGACGGGCAGCGCGCCCGACGCCTGCTCGGGCGCCATGAAGGCCGGCGTGCCCACGATCTCGCCCGAGCCGGTGACGGCGGGCTGCGCGGCCAGCTCCTTCGCGAGCCCCAGGTCGAGCACGAGCGGGCCCTCGGCCGGGTCGAGCACGACGTTGCCGGGCGTCAGGTCGCGGTGCACGACCCGCTGGCGGTGGGCCGCGTCGATCACGCGCGCGACGTCGCGCACGAGGCGCGCGGCCGCCGGCGGCTCGAGCGCGCCGTCGTCCTCGACGAGGCGCGCGAGCGACCGCCCGGGGACGATCGGCATGAGCAGGTAGGGGCGCCCGTCGACCGCGCCGTGCTCGATCGCGCGCACGATCCGCGGGTGGCGGAGCGTGCTCGTGAGCCGGGCCTCGCGCTCGAAGCGCGCGACCTGGCGCGTGTCGCCCTGGTGCCGGCGGTGGAGCACCTTGAGCGCCACCTCGCCGTGCTCGGGGTCGCGCACCCGGTAGACGGTCGCCATGCCGCCGCGCCCGAGCTCCGCGAGCACCTCCCAGCGCCCGAGCCGGTCGCCCGGCTCGAGGTGCGGCTCGCTGGCCTCGCCCCAGAACGCGCCGAGCCCGTCGGAGCTCACCGCGCCGGGCCCGGGCCCCGGAGCCTGCGCCCGCCCGACCGCCGTCTCCGCTTCGTCCGGGGCGGGCCCCGGGCGGGGGCGCGCGGCCGTCGAGGCGAACGGGCTCGAGCGCGGCTCGGTCACGTCGAGTCGCGATCCCCCGCCGGCGCGCCCCCTGGAGGAGCCATGCACATACGGTCCCGGCCGACCGGGCGGCGCGCAAGCCCCCGCGTGGTCGGTCCACGCCGGCGCACGGGTTGAGGCGCGCCCGAGGCGCCGCCCCCGCGGCCGTCCGGCTATGTTCTCCGCATGTCCGCGCTCCTCGCCTGCCACGGGCTCACGAAGGCCCACGACGGCCGCACCCTGTTCGAGGACCTCTCGCTCTCGGTCGGCGAGGGCGAGCGGCTCGGGCTCGTCGGGCCCAACGGGGCGGGCAAGTCCACGCTCCTGCGCGTGCTCGTGGGCGAGGACCCGCCCGACGCGGGCGCCGTCGCGCGGACGCAGGGCGTGCGCCTGGCCTGGGTCCCGCAGGAGGACCGCTTCGCGCCCGGGGCCACCGCCGCGGGCGAGGTCGCGGCCGCGCTCGCGCCGCTCGGGCTCGAGCCGCACGCGCTCGACGCGCGCGTCGCCGCGCACCTGGGCAAGGCCGGGTTCGGCGACGAGGGCGCGCCGGCGCACGACGCCCCCGCGGCCACGCTCTCGGGCGGCTGGCGCAAGCGGCTCGCGCTCGTGCGCGCGCTCGCGCAGGAGCCGGACCTCGTGCTCCTCGACGAGCCGACGAACCACCTCGACCTCGACGGCGTGCTCTGGCTCGAGCGCCTGCTCGCCCGCCCGCCGTTCGCGTTCGTGCTCGTGACGCACGACCGCTACCTGCTCGACGAGGTGTGCAACGTCACGGTCGAGCTCGACCCGCGCCTGCCGCAGGGGTTCCTCCGCTGCGAGGGGTCGCTCAGCGACCTCGTCGAGCGGCGCGAGGTCCTGCTCGTCGCCCAGCGCAACGAGCAGCAGGCGCTCAAGAAGAAGCTCGCGCGCGAGGTCGACTTCCTCACGCGCACGCCGCGCGAGCAGCGCAAGAAGTCGGCCTCGCGCTTCACCGAGGCCGAGGCCATGTCGGCGCGCCTGGCCGAGGTCGCGCGCCGCAACGCGCACGGCGAGGCGGTCGAACTCGGGTTCGCCGCGTCGGGTCGGCGCGGCAACGCGCTCGTGACGCTCGAGCGCGTCGGCTACGACCTCGGCGCGCCGGGCGCGGGCGGCCCGACGCTGTTCGACGGGCTCTCGCTCTCGCTCGCGCCCGGCGAGCGCCTGGGCGTCGTCGGGCCGAACGGGTGCGGCAAGTCGACGCTCCTGCGGGTCGTTGCGGGCCAGCTCGCGCCGACGCGCGGGCGGGTCAAGCACGCGCACGCGCTGCGCGCCCTGTTCCTCGAGCAGGACCGCGACAAGCTCGACCCGCTCCAGCCGCTGCGGCTCGCGCTCGCGGCGAACGGCGAGTCGGTGACCTACCGGGGCCGGGCGCTCCACGTGACGGCCTGGGCCAAGCGGTTCCGGTTCCCGACCGAGCGGCTCGCGACGCCCGTCGGCGCACTCTCGGGCGGCGAGCGCGCGCGCGTGCTCCTGGCGCGGCTCATGCTCGAGGAGGCGGACCTCCTGCTCCTCGACGAGCCGACGAACGACCTCGACGTCCAGACGCTCGAGGTGCTCGAGGACACGGTCCTCGAGTTCCCGGGCGCCGTCGTGCTCGTGGCCCACGACCGCGCGCTCCTCGACCGCGTGGCGACCGCGATCCTCGGGCTCGGCCTCGGCGACGGCGGGCGGCTGCTCGCGTCCGTCGACCAGTACGCGCGGGCCCGCGCGGCCCACCTGGGCGCGCGCCGGACCGCCGCGCGCGAGGAGGCCCGGGCCGCGGCCGGGCAGGCGCCGGGGGCGGCGGCGCCGGCGGCCGCGAGGCCGGTCAAGCTGAACAACCGCGAGCGGGCCGAGCTCGAGGGCATGGAGGCCACGATCGGCGCGACCGAGGCGCGGATCGCCGCGCTCGAGGCCGAGCTCGCGGCCGGCGGGGACGCGCGCCGCCTGCAGGAGGTCGCGCGCGAGCTCGGCGAGGCGCAGCTCCGGCTCGAGGGCCTGTTCGCGCGCTGGCAGGAGCTCGAGAGCCGGGCGGGGTAGCGGGGACTGCGGGGGCGAGCGGGTCGCGGGAGGAAGAGGAGGGGAGGAGGGCAAGGGCAAGGGCCAAGGAAGAGACGGGCTGGGGTCGCGCGGCCGCGGGGGCGGGGCGCGCCGAATGGGATACTCGGCCGCTCGCGGGGCCAGCGCCCCGCCCGCCGGAGGGGTCATGAGCAAGGGCCAGATCGTGCTCGGCGCGCTCGCGCCGCACCCGCCCCACCTCGTCTACGCCGAGAACCCGCCCCAGAACGAGCCGCGCGCGGAGTGCGGGTGGGAGGAGCTGCGCTGGGGCTACGAGCGGCTGCGCCGCAGCCTGGCCGCGGTCGAGCACGACGTCGTGATCGTCCACTCGCCGCACTGGCGCACGCACGTCGGCCACCACGCGCTCGCCTGCCCGCGGTTCGAGGGGCTCTCGGTCGACCCGGTGTTCCCGAACCTGTTCCGCTACCGCTACGCGCTCGACGTCGACGTCGAGCTCGCGCGCGCGATCGTCGACGAGGGGCGCGCCGAGGGGCTCGAGATGCGGCCCATGGAGAACCCGCGCTTCCGCGTCGACTACGGGACGATCATCTCGTGCCACATGACCGACCCGACCTGGTCGCGGCCGATCGTGGCGCTCTCGTCGAACGGCGCGTTCTTCTACTACTCCGACGACGTGGGGCAGGCCGAGATGATCGCGCTCGGGCGCGCGACGCGGCGCGCGGTCGAGGCGACCGGACGCCGGGCCGTGCTGCTCGCGAGCAACTCGCTCAGCCACCGCCACTTCACCGAGGAGCCCCAGCTCCCCGAGGACATGACGCACGAGCACATCTACCACCACGGGCAGTACCTCTGGGACATGCACGTGCTCCGGCTCATGCGCGAGGGCCGCTCGCGCGAGCTGATCGACGCCATGCCCGACTTCATCGAGCAGGCGGTCAGCGAGTGCAAGGCGGGCTGCCTGACGTGGCTGCTCGCGGCGCTCGACTTCCCCGAGTACCCGGCCGAGGTGCACGCCTACGGGAGCGTGATCGGGACAGGGAACGCCGTCGTCGAGTGGAACCCTGCGCGCGCGGGCCAGCCGGCGGCCCCCGGGAGCGCCCCGTGAGCGCGGCCGGCCAGGCCCCCGCGGCCGCCCCGGCGGGTCGCGGGCAGGTGGTCGCGGGGTTCGTCGTCGCGGGCATGCCGCAGCCGCTGCTCGCGCCCGAGCGGTCGCCCGCGTGGGGGCGGCTGCGCGCCGGCTACGAGCGCGTGCGCGCGGCGATCGAGGCGCTCGACGCGGACCTGCTGCTCCTCTACAGCACGCAGTGGCCGAGCGTGATCGGGCACCAGATCCAGGCCGACCCGGAGCCCGAGTGGGTCCACGTCGACCCCGAGTTCCACGACCTGGGCGACATGCCTTACCGGTTCCACATGGACGTCGGCTACGCCGCCGCGCTCGAGCAGGCCGCGCGCGCGCGCGGCCTCCACGCCCGGCGCGTCGCCTACCGCGGGTTCCCGATCGACACGGGCTCGATCGTCGCGCTCACGCTCCTGAACCCCGGCAACCGGCTCCCGGCCGGGATCGTCTCGTGCAACATGTACGCCGACCGCGCCGAGACGATCGTGTTCGGCAAGGCCGCGCGCGACGCCGTGGTCGCGACGGGGCGGCGCTGCGTGGCGGTCGCCGTGACCGCGCTCAGCAACCGCCTGTTCACGCGCGCGATCGAGCCCGCGGACGACCGGATCTCGTCGCTCAAGGACGACGAGTGGAACCGGAAGCTCCTCGAGCTGCTCGCCGAGGGCCGGCTCGAGGACACCTCGCAGCTCATGCGCGAGTTCGCGGCGCAGGCGAACGCCGACAGCAAGGGCAAGGCGCTGTGGTGGCTCTCGGCCGTGTGCGGGGCCCACAACGGCTACCAGGGGACCGTCCACGCCTACGAGCCCGTGTGGGGCACGGGCGCCGCGCTCGTCGGGCTGCTCCCCGCGGAGGGCGGCGGCGTCGACAAGGAGTTCGACGAGGAGGACGTCGAGACGTTCGCGGGCGAGCGCGGCGTCCTCCAGGCCGGCGCGCCCGAGGCCGGCCCGGCCAGCGCCGCGCCCGGGCCTGCCGCGAGCGGGGCGAGCCCGCGTCCGGCGCCGGCGACCGCGCCCGGCGCAGGCGTGGCGACCTCGGCGCCGCGCGACGGCGCCACGGTCGTGACTGACGCCGCGCCGAAGCCGGTCGGCGCCTACCCGCACGCGCGGCGCATGGGGGAGCTCCTGTTCCTCTCGGGCGTCGGCCCGCGCCAGCCGGGCACCGACGAGATCCCGGGCGGCCCGGTCCGCGACGCGGCCGGGAACCCGCGCGACTACGACGTGGCCGCCCAGACGCGGGCCACGATCGAGAACGTGCGCCGGATCCTCGAGGCCTCCGGCTCGTCGCTCGACCGGGTCGTCGACGTGACCGCGTTCCTGATCGACATGGACCGCGACTTCGCGACCTACAACCGCGTCTACGCCGAGCACTTCGCGAGCGTGGGCGCGACGCGGACCACGCTCGCGATCAAGGCGCTCCCCACCCCGATCGCGGTCGAGCTCAAGGTGATCGCGCGCGCGTAGCGGCGGGCGCCTGCGGGTCGTCGCCGTCGCTCGCGCGCCCGGCGCGCGGCTACCGCCCCTCGCCCGGGCCCGCGGTCGGGGCGCGCGGCGGCGCCTGCTTCACGTGGCGGTCGAGCCAATCGATCGTCTCGGCGAGCACGTGGAGCACGGACTCGCGCGCCTGGTAGCCGTGCCCCTCGAAGGGGAGCACGACGAGGCGGGCCGTCTTGCCGTGCCCGGAGAGGGCGTGGAACAGGCGCTCGGACTGGAGCGGGAAGGTGCCCGGGTTCGGGTCGAGCTCGCCGTGGACGAGGAGCAGCGGCGCCTGCACGCGCTCGGCGAAGAGGAACGGCGAGAGCGCCGCGTAGGTCTCGCGCGCCTCCCAGAGCGTGCGGCGCTCCCCCTGGAAGCCGAACGGCGTGAGGGAGCGGTTGTAGGCGCCGCTGCGCGCGACGCCGGCCCGGAACAGGTCGCTGTGCGCGAGCAGGTTCACGGTCATGAACGCGCCGTAGCTGTGCCCGCCCACGGCGACGCGCTCGGGGTCGGCGACGCCCAGCGAGGCCACGTGGTCGATCGCCGCGCGCGCGGCCTCGACGATCTGGGGGACGAACGTGTCGTTCATCGTCTCGGGGTGCCCGACGATCGGCATGGCGGCCCCGTCGAGCACGGCCCAGCCCTGCGTGACGAGGAACAGGTGCGAGGCCCCGAGCACGCGCGTGAACCGCCAGGGCGAGCCCGAGACCTGCCCGGCCGTGGCCGGGTCGTTGAACTCCTGCGGGTAGGCCCACACGAGCAGCGGCAGGCGCCCCTGCGCGGGCGTCCAGCCCTTGGGGGTGTAGAGCGTCCCCGAGAGCGGCACGCCGTCCGCGCGCGCGTAGGTGAGCAGGCGCCGCTCGACGCCGCGCAGCGCCGGCTGCGGGTCGGGCCACGCGGTCACGGGCGCGCGCGCGGGCTCGCCGAGCATCTGCACGAACAGGTTCGGCGGCGCGGCCGGCGCCTCGTGGCGCACGAGCAGCCGGACGGCTGGCGGCGCGCCCGGCGCCGGCGCGCCCGGCGCCGGCGCCTCGGCCGGCAGGGGCGGCAGGACGTCGAGCACCTCCTCGTGGACCTCGCCCTCGCAGCGCCATAGGCGCGTCGCCTCGAGCGACGCGAGGTCGAGCCGGTCGAGGAAGGGCCGGTCGCCCTCGGGCGTCGCGCCCGCGCCCGTGAGCCAGAGCGCGCCGTCGTCGACGCGCACGAGGTCCTGCCCGCGCGCGTCCGTGCGCGTGAGCGGGCTCCCCGGGTCGCCGTAGCGGTCCCGCACGCTCCGGTCCCAGACCTTGCGCGGGGGGCCCGCGAGCTGCGCGGCGCCCGCGGCGCCGCCAGCGTCGGCGCCCGGGCCGGGCGCCAGCTCGACGAGCCAGGTCCGCGCCCAGCGCCGGTCGCGGTCGTACTCGCGCACGAGCGCGCGGGCCGGCGCGGGCTGGCCCGTGGGCGCGCCGCCGGCGCGCTGCTCCGGCCGCTCGAGCCACGACAGCCCCGTGCAGCGGTGCTCGAGCCGCAGGAGCTCCGCCGGCGCGCCCGGCCCCTCGGGCGCGAACGGCGCGCCCCACGTCATGACCCGGTCGCGGTGGGGCGCCGCGCGCTTCGGGTCGCCCTCGTCGAGGGCCTCGAGCCAGACGAGCCGGGCCGGCTCGCCGCCGCCCGGGTTCGCCTGCCAGCGCACGCCGCGCGGCCCGCGCGCGACGCCCTGGATCGGCACGTCGTCGCGCAGCGGCAGGCGCGCGACCTCGCGCAGGACCTCGCCGGGGCGCCCGACGTCCGGCGCGAGCGCGCGCACCTCGAGCACCTCGGGGAAGGCGTCCCACGGGACGAGCGTCGAGAACGGCCGCTCCGTCCGCCCCGTGAGCAGGTAGCGCCCGCACGGCGACGGGTCGGCCTGGGTCCACAGCGCGGGCGGGCCCAGGTCGACGCGCGCGGGGGCCGCGCCCGGGGCCGCGCCCGGGCCTCCAGCGCCGCCGGGCCGGACCACGGCGAGCTGCGCGGTCAGGTGGTGCTCGAACAGCGCCTCGTCGTGCGCGTCCTGGAGCAGGTCCTGGTAGGTGCGCGCCGGCGTCACGCGCCCGCCCGCCTCGCGCGTCATGGGCCCCGCGGGGACGACCGGCCGCGCTGGGGGCGCCCCGCGCTCGGCGGGCACGAGCCGCGCGAGGAGCCGCCCGTCGGGCAGCCACGTGAAGGCCCCGCCCCCCGCGGTCAGGAGCCGCGCGCCGCCCGCGACCTCGCGCGCGGCGCCGCTGGCCGCGTCGGCCACCCACAGCTCGACCCGGTCCGCGCGCGCGCACGCGAAGGCCACGCGCGCGCCGTCGGGCGACCACGCGG
>JANJTH010000763.1 GCA_024711205.1 Planctomycetota bacterium
CCCGGGCGCGGCCGGAGCGGCGGCCGGGGCCGCGGCGATCGGCGCGGAGCCGGCGCCCGCGACGGACCCCGAGGCCGCCCGCCACCCCGACGAGCGGGAGGTCGCGCTCGACCCGGGCCCGCTCCTCGCCGCGCGCGACGCGCTCGCCGAGCTCTCCGTCGCCTGGTTCGTCGAGGGGCGCGCCCGCGGCGTGCGGACCGGCGACGACCCGGTCCCCCTCCTCCACCGCGCCGTCGCGCGCGTCGCGGCCGTGCTCGAGCAGTGGGGCCCCGAGATGAGCGCGATCTGGCGGCGCCGGGGCGGGGGCGCGCTCAAGCTGCTGTGCAAGGACCCCGCCCGGCAGCTCGGCCGGCGGATCCGCGCCTGCGGGGGCGCCGTCGCCGTCTCGGCGACGCTCGAGCCGCTCGCCTTCTACCGCGACGTGCTCGGCTTCTCGCCCGACGCGGCGCTGCTCCGCTTCCCGAGCCCGTTCGACCCGGCCCGCCGCCGGGTCCTCGTGCTCGACCGCCCGTCGACGAGCTACCGCCTGCGCGACCGCGACCTGCCGATCGTCGAGGACGCGGTGCGGGCCGTCGTCGCCGCGCGCCCCGGCAACTACCTCGTCGCGTGCCCGAGCTTCGACTACCTCGACAAGCTCGCCCCGCGGCTCGAGCACCTCCCGGGCTTCGAGGTCGTGGCGCAGGCCCGCGCGATGGACGAGCCGTCGCGCCAGGCCGTGCTCGCGCGCCTCGACGAGGCCGCGGCCGGCCGCCGCCCGCCGCAGGTCCTCGTCGCGGTCCAGGGCGGGATCTTCACCGAGGGCGTCGACTACCCGGGCGCCCGCTGCATCGGCGCGATCGTCGTCGGCCCGGGGCTCCCCCGGGTCGGCTTCGAGCGCGCCCTGATCGAGGCCCACTTCCAGCGCACGCGCGGGCGAGGCTTCGAGTACGCCTTCCTCTACCCGGGCATGAGCCGCGTGATCCAGGCCGCCGGCCGCGTGATCCGCACCCCCGAGGACGAGGGGGTCATCGTGCTCGTGGGCGACCGCTTCGCCACCCCGCGCTACACGGCCCTGTTCCCGCGCGACTGGTACGCCCGAGACCCCCGCGAGCTCGTCTGCGACGACCCCTACGGGGCGCTCCGCGGGTTCTGGCGCGCGCGCGCCGAGGCCCGGGAGCTCGCCGACGCAAAGACTTAGGGCGACCGGGCGGCGGGGCTGGACGCCCCGGCGGCGGACGCTATACTCCCGTCTCTCACGCGGGCGTAGCTCAGTGGTAGAGCACAACCTTGCCAAGGTTGGGGTCGTGAGTTCAAGTCTCATCGCCCGCTTCTGGGACGGCCGGCTCGAGTAGCCGGCCGTCGTCGTTTTCGTTCACCTCGCCATGGCCGCCCCGCCGGCGAGGGCCTGGGAGAGCCGCGTCATGGACCACGACCACGTCCACGGTGAGCACTGCGACCACGACCACGACCACGACGACGACCACCACGGCCACGGCCACGGCCGGTCCGCGCGGAAGCTCGGCGTGACGGCCGTCGTCGAGGACCTGGGGCCGTGCCGCAAGCTCCTCAAGGTCGAGGTCCCGGCGACCGCCGTGAAGGGCGAGATCTCGAAGCGGCTCGACCACCTGCGCCGCGGCGTCCAGCTCAAGGGCTTCCGCAAGGGGAAGGCGCCCAAGGACCGGATCGAGCAGCTCTACGGCAAGACCGTCCGCGAGGACGCGCGCGACCAGCTCCTGCGCGAGGGCTACTCCGAGGCGGTCGAGGGGTCGCTCGGCGTCGAGAACGTGCTCGGCGAGGGCACGATCGAGAACGTGGCCTTCTCGGCCGAGCAGGGGCTCAAGTTCGAGGTCACGCTGCACACGCGCCCGACCTTCGAGCTCGGCGACCACAAGGGCGTCGAGGTCAAGGTCCCCATGATCCGCGTCGAGGAGAAGGACGTGGACGCGGCGCTCGACCGCTTCCGGCGCACGCGCGGCGAGCTCCGCCCGATCGAGGGCGAGGACGCGGTCGTCGGGCCCGACGACGTGCTCTCGATCGACCTCCAGGTGTGGCTCGCCGACGAGCACGAGGTGTGGGCCGAGGCGCAGGCGCAGGGCCAGGAGTCGGACAAGAAGCCGCTCAAGGAGGAGTTCGGGGTCGAGCTCGCGCTGCCCGCCCCCGGGGTCGCCGGGCTCGAGGTCGAGGACCTCGCCGACAGCCTCGTCGGGCTCAAGGTGGGCGACTGGGGCGACGCCGAGACGGACCTCCCCGACGACTTCGACGTGATCGAGGGGCGCGGCGAGCCGGCCGTGCTCCGCATGCAGGTCCAGGCGATCCGCCGGCTCGTCCTGCCCGAGCTGACCGACGCCTGGGCGGCCGAGATCGGGCGCGGGACCGTCGCCGACCTGCGCCGCGAGGTCCGCGAGGAGCTCCAGCAGCGGGCCGAGGTCCTGCGCCGCGGCGACGTCGAGCTGCGCGTGCTCGCGACGCTCCTCGAGCGCACGGGCCTGTTCGACCTGCCCGCCGACCTCGTCGACAAGGAGGTCGAGAACGCGGAGCGCCGCAAGGAGTTCGAGCAGCGGATCCAGGGCCGCACGGCCGAGGAGGCGAAGGCGCTCGTCGAGGAGGAGAAGGAGGAGATCCGGCGCGACGTCGAGCGCATGCTCCGGTTCTTCTTCATCCTGGACGTCGTCTCGAAGCGCGAGAACATCAAGGTCTCGGACCGCGACGTCGAGCTGCGGATCGCGCGCATGGCGGCGCAGCGCGGCGAGCGGCCCGAGAAGGTGAAGGAGGAGCTCGACAAGTACGGCGTGCTCCCCCAGGTCCGCCACGACCTCATGGAGGAGAAGACGCGCGCGTTCCTCCGCGAGCACGCCAAGGTCGTCGAGTCCGAGGATCTGTAGGGTTCTCGGGGCGGCGCCCCGAAAACCCCACGAATCCGATGGGCGGAGGCGGCGGAGCCCGCTGGGCTCCGCCGCCTCCGCGACTGCGCGGGGCGGTCGGCGCCGGTGGGGCAGTCGGCGACGCGTGGGGGGAGAGCCAGGAGGGGGCAGCGTGGCGCGGGGGAGGCCGGTCGTCGTGTTCGGGCTGCGCGCGGCGCTCGCCGTGTTCGCGCACCGGCCCGACGCGATCCTCTCAGCGTTCCACGCGCCCGACCGGCGGCGGGCGCTCGGGCCGCTCCTGTCGGCGCTCGCGCGGCGGCGGCGGCCTTACGAGGAGGTCGACGACGCGACGCTCGAGCGGCTCGCGAGGTCGGTCCACCACGAGGGCGTCGTGCTCCACACGGCGCCGCTGCCGGCGGTCTCCCTGCGCGAGCTCGTGCGCGGGCTCGCGCCCGACGCGGTGCTCCTCGCGCTCGACGGCGTGGGCAACCCGCACAACCTGGGCGCGATCCTCCGCTCGGCCGCGTGGTTCGGCGCGGCCGGGGTCGTCGTCGCGCAGGCGGGCGGGGCGGGCGACGGGCAGGGCGCGCTGGGCGGGGCGGCCATGCGGGTCGCGCAGGGGGCGGCCGAGGTCGTCCCCGTCGCGTGGGTCCCCGACCTCGAGGCGGCGCTCGGCGAGCTCACGCGGGCCGGCGTGACGCTCGCCGCCGCGGAGGCCGACGGCGGGGCCTCGCCGTTCGAGCTCGCGCTGCCGCGCCCGCTCTGCCTCGTGCTCGGCAACGAGGAGGAGGGGATCCGGCCGCGGCTGCGCGCGCGCTGCGCGCACCTCCTGTCGGTCCCGGGGACCGGCGCCGTCGAGTCGCTCAACGTCTCGGTCGCGGCCGGCGTGCTCCTCGCCGCCGCGTGCGCGCGGCCGGCGCGCGCGAACCTGCCTGCGCCGGAGGCCCCGACCGGCGACGCGCCGGCGCCCGAGCCGGCGCGGGTCTGGACCGAGCGACGCGGGAGGGCCCGGCCCGGTCCGGGCGCGGAGGGGGCGGCGCCCGACGGCCCGCCCGCCCGGAGTCAGCGCGGTCGGCGGGCGGCGCGCGGCGGCCGCGGGCGCGCGAGCGAGGCCCCGGAGCCGGGGCCGGAGGCCGGCCCCGCGGGCGACTCGAGCGGCGACCCGACCGGCTGAGGGGCCCAGGGCACGTCGCCCGCGGACCCGAAGGCCGTCAGCTCGTTGCCCGCGAGGAGCAGGCGCTTCACGCGGGCGCGCGCGCCGCGCGCGACGAGGAGCGCGCGCAGGTCGCGGAGCGGCCCGGCGTGGTCGTCGCCGCGCAGCTTGAGGGTCACGACGAACCGCCGGCACGCCCCGGCCGCGAGCCAGGCGTCGAGGAGCGCGAGCGTCCGCGCGGGCGCCGCGGCCACGTCGCACAGGAGCCAGTCGAAGCGCGGGGCCAGGCCCTCCGCGCGGCCCGGGCCGGCCGGGGCCTCGCCGGGGCGGGCGAGGTCGGCCAGCAGCGCCGCGGGCGCGAGCGCGAGCGCGTCGCCGC
>JANJTH010000822.1 GCA_024711205.1 Planctomycetota bacterium
CCTGCGGCGCGGCCGTGGAGCGGAGGCGCGCCGTGCGGATCGCGTGCGAGGCCTGCGGCGCGCCCTACCACCGGGCCTGCGCGCGCGCGCTGCGCGGCTGCGCCGCGCCGGGGTGCGCCGGCCGGCCCGACGTCGTGGCGCGCGGCGCGGTCGTCGCCGCGCGCGGGCCGCGCCTCCGGCCCTGGGCGCTCGCGTCCACGTTCACCGGAGTCACGGTCCTCCTGCTCCTCGTGTGGTTCGTCCCCAGGGCGCACCGGACCTGGCGGCGGGTCACGGGCGCGGACGAGCGCGAGGCCCGCGCGGTCCACCGGGCGAACCGAGAGGTCGTCGAGGAGGTCCGCGACCTCGTCCGCCTCGAGCGCGCGGCGCAGCAGCTCGAGCGTGACGTCGAGCGCGTGGGCGACCCGGCCGACCGCCAGTGGGCCGCCGCGAACCGGCTCGTCGAGCGGCTCGAGGCCGAGCCGGCGCTCGCGGAGTGGCTCGTCCCCCCGCTCCTCGTGCGCTACGTGGGGGGAGATGCGCTCACGCGAGAGCGCGCGGGCTACGTCCTGGGTGAGCTCAGCAAGCGCACGGGCTGGCGGCCGCCGGCCGAGCTGCGTCCGGCGTTCCTGCGCGCGCTCGGGGACCCCGAACCGCGGGTCCGCGACCGCGCCGCGTCGGTCGTCCTCTACCTGGGCCCGGAGGTCCTCGCCGCCGTGGCGGCGCTGGCCGAGGACGCGTCCGCCTCCCCGGAGGCACGCGCGGCCGCTCGCGAGGCGCTCGAGCGCGCGGGGCGCGTGCACGGGACCGCGCCCGCGCCGCCCCCTGCCTCCTCCATGACCCGCACCCGCGACCCGGCGGGCGGGTAGCTCCGCCCGCGCGAGTCCCCGTCGCCGACAGCGGGCCGGAGCGCCGCGCGCAGACCTCCGCCGCCCCTGGCGGGCCTCGCCCCGGGGCGCGCGCCGCGCCGCTACCGGTAACGCGCGGGGATCGTCACGCCCGCGGCCGCGAGGAGCGCCCGCACGTGGCCCTTCTGGTAGAGGTCGAAGTAGGCGCCCTGGATCTCGGTCCCGTCGTTGGCGACCCACATGTGCGCGCGCATCTCGCGCTTCGCCTGGGCCTTCGAGGCGCCCAGGAACTCGTGCTGGAAGATCGCGCCGATCACGCCCGTGCGGTCCGAGCCGCCGCGGCAGTGGAGCAGGACCGGGCGGGCCGCGTCGTCGAGGAGCACGCGGAACGCGGCCACGAGCTCGGCGTCCGAGGGCGCCCGCGAGGCGCTCATCGACACGTACTCGTGCCGGAGCCCCTGCGCGCGGATGTACGCAGAGAGGACGACGCGCTCGCGCGTGTCCTCGCCGTCGACCCGGACCGTGCGCCAGGCCTCGTGGTCCTGCGGCCCGCTCAGCGAGAGGATCGTGCGCCCGCCGTCGCGCACGAAGGCGTCCACGTGCCGCGGCTCGGGCCGCTTCGAGCGGTGGATCGAGCGCGCCCCGTCGCGCTCGACGTAGCCGCGGTTGTGCTTGAACACCCAGCGCAGCTCGCGCCCCTCGGCGAGCAGGCGCCGCACGAGCTCGGGCACCGTCTCGCCCTCGCCCATGTCGATCCGCTCGTGGTCCGCGCCGCTGCCCCAGACCCACTCGATCCGCTTGCGGCCGCCCTCGCGGGCGTAGGCGCGGGCGGCGCCGCCCGCGAGCCCGCCCGTGATCCCGCCCGCGCCGGTCTGGAGCACGATCCCCTTGCCCACGACCGCGGCGCGGCCGGCCTCCTGCTCGGTCGTCCCGTCGGCGCGTCGGCGCTCGAGCCGGTACGTCGCGTCGGCCGCGATCGTGAGCGCCCCCTCGAAGGCGACGCCGCCCGCCTGCCCGCGCAGGCGGTGCGTGCCGACGATCGGGATCTCCTGCGCGCGGGCGTCGGACGGGGCGAGCGCGGGGACGAGCGCCGCGGCGAGCACGAGCGCGCCGCGGAGGGGCTGGGTGCGGGTCACGAGGACCTCCTGTTGGGAGGCGCCTCAGCGAAGCGTAGGCCAAGCCGACTTCTCAAGGAGTTATGACGCGTGCGTCCCAGGGTCGTCCCGGGCCTCGCCTCGTCCCGGGCGACTCGGTTGCAGGTCTACCCCAGCTCCGCGAACCTGCGCGCGGCGACCGCGACGGCGGTCCGGACGGTGGGCGCGTCGGGGGCGTCCGGCGCCGCGCGCAGGTAGCCGAGGAGGTCGCGTCCGGCCCCCCGGAGGTCGCCCGCGCGCAGGCGGAGGAGGCCGCGGTCCCGGCGCGCGTCGGGCTCCGCGGGCGCGAGCAGGACGACGCGCTCGGCCGCGCGCAGCGCGCGCGCGTCGTCGCGCCGGCGCAGGTGGGCCTGCACCAGGTTGCGGGCGACGCGCGCGAGCGTGGGGCGAGCGCGCGCCGGGGCGAGGAGCGTGCCCAGGTCGCCCGGCTGCGGGACGCCCACGCGCTCGAGCAGGCCGCGCAGGGCCGGCCGGTCGAGGGCGAGCCCGCCCGAGAACGGGTCGAGCACGAGCTCGGCCTCGCGGTGCCGCACGAGGTAGTGCCCGGGGAAGGCCACCCCGACGAACGGCAGGCCGGCGCGACGCGCGACCTCGACCCACACGATCGAGAGCGTGATCGGCAGGCCGCGCCGCCGCGCGAGCACCTCGTGGAGGAGGCTGTTGCGCGGGTCGTGGTAGTCGAGCGCGTCGCCGAGCAGCCCTTGCTCGCCCGCGAGCACGTCGCGCAGCGCCGCCGCCTGCGCCTGCGGCGGCGCCGCGGGCCCGACGCGCGCCGCGACGCGCGCGCCCAGGTCGTCGAGCGCGCGCAGGACGTCGTCCGGGTCGAGCCGCGGGTCCTCCTCGGCGGCGATCAGGAGCGCGCCGCGGTCGAGCGGCAGGTCCTCGCCGGCCGACCCGCCGGCGCCGGCGCCCGGG
>JANJTH010000824.1 GCA_024711205.1 Planctomycetota bacterium
AGCGCGACCGGCGCGCCGGCGACGCCCGCCGGGGTCGCGCCGAGGTCGAGCGCCGCGGGCGCGCGGGGCCGGAGCCAGGCGACCCGCCCGCGCAGGGCGCGGGACCAGGGGGCCCCCCCGGCGGCCTCCCCGCCCTCGGCCGTCGCGGTGAGGCGCACCACGCCGTCCTCGGGGCAGCGGAGCGCGAGCGCCCCGCGCGCGCCCGGGGCGAGGTCGAGCGCCGCGTCGCCCGCGCGCACGGTCACGGCGCGCGTCGGGTCCCCGCGGACCTCGAAGGTGAGCGTCGGGCGCGGGGCGTCGGCCCACGCGGTCGCCTCGAACGTGGCCGGGGTCACGTCGAGGTCGAGCGCGACCGCGGCGGGCACAGGAGGTGCCTCGCCCTCGCGGCCGCGCACCGTGAGCGCGCGCTTGCGCGTGAGCACGAACGGCTGCGGGCCGGGGAGCGTCGCCTCGAGCACCACGTGCCCGGTCCCCGGCGCGCTCGCGCCGGGGAGCGTCGCCTCGAGCGGGTCGCCCGCGAGCGCGACCCACGCGCCGGCGGCGCCCTGGTCCGGCTCGTGGCGGGCCCGCAGGCGCAGCCGCGCGCGCGCGTCCTCGACGGCGGCGGGGTCGCCGCGCAGGCGCGCCGCGACGGGGATCGGGGCGCCGACCTGGACCTCGGCGGCGGGCCGTCCGGGCGCGAAGTCGAGCGTGAACCGGGGCTCGAGGAGCGCCACGACCTCGGCCGCGCCGGGCGCGTCGGCCGTCCACCGCCCGGGCGCGGGGTCCTCGACGAGGGCGACGGCGACCGGCCCGCCGCGGGGCGGCGTGCGGATCACGGCGCCCGTCGGGGCGGCGCCCGGCTCCGGCTCGTCGGTCGCGGGCGACGCCCCGCCGTCGCGGGTCGGCCCGGCGAGCTCGCCGCGCCCGCCCGCGAAGCGGGCCACGACCGCGAGGCGCCGCGTCTCGGGCGGGACCTGCACCGGCTCGCGCGCCCGCTCGGCGCGCAGGTAGCCCAGGGCCTCGACGGCGACCGCCTCGAACGCGGCCACGAGCCCGGCGCCGTCGGCGGCCGGGACGACGCTCCCGCCCGTGCGGGCCACGAGGTCGGTCAGGAACGGCGTGGCGGCCTCCGCGCCGAGCGCGATCGCGAACACGCGCCAGCCGCGCCGCGCGAGCTCGTCGGTCACGGCGTCGACCTCGGGGACGCCTCCGAGCAGCCCGCGCCGCCGCGGGCGCTGGAACGGGATCCCGTCCGTGACGAGCACGATCGACGACCCCTCGGGGGCCCCGCCCGCCTCGAGGACGTCGCGCGCGCGCGAGAGCGCGGCCGCGAAGTCGGTCGTCCCGTTGCGCGCGACCTCCGCGACCGCGGCGCGCGCGCGCTCGCGCTCGGCCTCGCCGCCCGCGGGGCGGAGCGGCACGACCACCTCGGCGTCGGTCGCGTAGGCGACGACGGCGACGTTGTCGCGCGAGCCCGCGAGCCCGAGCGTCAGGTCGACGCCGAGGAGGGCCGCGCCGTCGGGGTCCGAGCGGCGCATGGAGGTGGAGGTGTCGAGGAGCAGGACGAGCCGGCGTCCGCTCGGCTCGACGCGCTCGACGAGCGGTCCGACGCAGCCCGACGTCGCCGCGAGCACCGAGCACAGGGCGAGCCCGAGGGCCGGTCGCCGCGGGAGGCCTCCCCGACGCGCGGCTCGACCGGCGCGGAGCCGGCGGACGACCTGCACTCGTGGCGGCACGCGGGGCCTCCCGGCGGGCCGCGCAACGTAAGCCACGACGCCAGAAAGCGCAACACGAACAGGCCCGCCGCGCCGACCGCCGCCGGCGCCGGGTCGCCCGCGTTCCGACCGAGCGCGGCGGGGGTGGCACGCCGCGCTCGGTCGGGCCACACGACCGGAGGAGCTTCGCAGGCCCCGCGCCGAGGTCCGAGCGGGCCGCGAGGCGGCGCCAACGATCCGGCGCAGGTCGCCTGCCAGCATGCGAGATATCGGGCCGGCCGGCCTGCCAGGCTGGCGTCCGGGCGACGCCGCGCGTCCGGGCGGGGAGCCCCTGCGCGGGCAGGCCCCCGCCACGCGGTCGTCGAGGGCAATGTCCTGCCGGAGCGCGGGTTGGATAGGCGATCTGACATCTGCAAATTTTCCAGGGCCTGGCCGACCCAAGTCTCCTGCGTGACGGCGGGAGACGGGTCGGCACGTCGGTTGCCGTGGATCCCATGCCGCGCCGCGCTGAACACCCGCCGCGGCCCCGGCGTCCAAGTCCATGCAAGCCGTTGTCGTCGAGTCGTTTCTGCCCTCGGGTCGGCCCTCGTGGAACGGAGTCGGCCGATCGCGTGTCTCTCCGGTGTGAGGAAGTTCGTAGTGATCTCCCCGACCCCCAAGACCCCCTTCCCGGCGCCGCGGGCGACCGAGACCCGTGACTGGGGCTCGGCGCGCCCGGGCATGGACCGGGCGGCGGCGTCCGCCCCGGCCCGGCAGGCGGACGACGGGGTCGGCGCCACGCCCGAGCGCCTCGGCGTGTACCGGCTCGTCCGCGAGCTCGGTCGCGGCGGCATGGGCGTCGTGTACGAGGCGGAGCACGAGCTCCTGGGGCGCCGCGTCGCGCTCAAGACGCTCGCCCCGGGGTCGCACCGGCCCGGGCGGCGCGAGCGGTTCCTGCGCGAGGCGCGCACGGCCGGGGCGCTGCGGCACCCGAACGTGGTCGCCGTGCACGACGCCGGGTCCGACGGGCCCTGGGTCTGGGTCGTCATGGACCTGATCGAGGGCGAGGCGCTCGACGCGCGCCTCGCGCGCGGGCCGCTCGACGCGCGCGACGCGCTCGCGACGGCGGTCGCGGTCGCGCGGGCGCTCGCCCACGCGCACGCGCAGCGGATCGTGCACCGGGACGTGAAGCCCGGCAACGTGCTGCTCGGCCGCGACGGCCGGGTGCTCCTCGCCGACTTCGGGCTCGCGCGGGACCTGCTCGGCCCCGACGAGACGACGGCCGCCGGGCGCACGCTGGGCACGCCCGGCTACATGGCGCCCGAGCAGCTCCGCGGCGAGGACGCCGGCACGGCGGCCGACGTGTTCGGGCTCGGGGTGACGCTCTACGAGGCGCTCACGGGCGCCGCCCCGTGGACCGGGGACTCGCTCGGCGACCTGCGACGGGCCATGTCCACGCCGCCGGCCCCGCCGTCGGCGCGGGCGCCGGCGCTGCGGAGCGAGCTGGGCCCCGGCCTCGCGCGCGAGGTCGACGCGTTCGTGCTCCGCTGCCTCGCGAGCGCCCCGGCCGCGCGGCCCGCCGACGGCGGCGCGGCGGCGGCCGCGCTC
>JANJTH010000890.1 GCA_024711205.1 Planctomycetota bacterium
CGGATGTGAAAAACGTGACCGCCGCACCCCCCAGACCCGTTGGGGGGGTGGGGTAGCCGTCGTGGAACCCGCCCGCGGGCGGGGGGGGGGGGGTGGCCCCCATCGCACCCGACCACACCCATCTGAACGGCCGCGCCCCGGGGGGGGGGGGGGGGCGGGGGGGGGGGCGGCGCGCGCCCCCCCGCGCGGCCGCGCGGCCCAGCCCGCCCGCGCCGCCCGGCGTCGGCCCGCGCGCGGGCGGCGCGAGCGCGCAGCCGCCGCTGCTCCCTCCACCGCCCGACGGCGGGGGCACGTCGGTGACGTAGGAGAACTGCGTCAGCGCGACGCCCGCGAGCCCCGTGGCGGGGTTCGTGACGCGGACGTCGACCGCGCCGGCGGCCTGGGGCGGGGTCTGGGCCACGAGCTCGCCCGACGACACGAAGGTGACGGCCGGCGCCGCGGCCGTCCCGAACCGCACGGTCGCGTCCGGGGCGAAGCCCGTCCCCTGGATCGTCACGAGCGTGCCGCCCACCGTCGAGCCGGTCTGGGGCGAGAACGTCGAGACGAAGGGCGCCGGCCCGTCCACGTAGGTGAACGCGCCGGGCACGGTCGCCTCGACCCCGGCCAGGACCACGCGGACCTGGGTCGCCCCCGCGGGCCCGGCGGGCAGGTTGAACCGGACCTCCGTCGCCGTGACCGCGAGCACGGTCGCCTCGACCTGACCCACGAACACGCGGATCCCCTGCGCGAACCCCTGGCCCACGATCCGGAACACGCCGCCGCCGGCGGTCGGCCCGACGTTCGGGTCGACCGCGGTCGGCGCGGGCGCGGGCGGGTAGGTCACGGCGCGCGCGGCGCGCCCCTCGCGGCCGTCCGGCCGGATCACGACGACGTCGACCGGGGCCGTCGTGCCGGGCGCCGGCGGCGCCACGCAGGTCAGGCGCCCCTCGCTCACGAACGAGACCCCCGTCGCGAGCTGGCCGCCGATCACGACCGCCGAGCCCTGCGCGAACCGCGACCCGTCGATCGTGACGTTGGCGCCGGACGTGAGCGAGGTCGGCGTGACCGCGGTGACCTGCGGGTCCGCCTCCGTCACGTCGACGCCGGCCGTGATCATCACGATCCGGCCCTGGTCGTCGCGGAGCTCCACGCAGCGGACCCCGCGCGCCGTCGCGGCCGCCGAGAGCTCGAGCCGCACGTTCGTGCTCGAGATCGGCTCGACCGAGAGCACCGTCACGCCGGGCCCGGTCACCGTGGCCTGCCGCACGGCGTCGAGGCCCGCGCCGAGGGCGAACAGGAGCCCGGAGCTCCCCGCCGTGAGCCGGCCGCCGTTGATCGCGTCCACGTTGAGCGGCGCGCCCGAGCCCACCGACCAGGACAGGACCGCCGTCTGGCCGGCCGCGACGCTCAGCGCGCCGCCCGGGGCCCACGTCGTGCGGAAGCCCGTGTCCACCGTCTGCCCGTTCAGCGAGATCGTGTCGTTCGGGCGGAGCGGCCCGTCGAGCGGCTCGACGTAGAGCTGGTAGCTCCCGGGGGGCAGGCCCTCGACCGCGTAGTTGCCCGCCACGTCGCTGACCGCCCCGCCGGCGAGCTCGCCCGTGACCGCGTCGACGGCGACGACCTGCGCGTGCCGCAGCCCTTGCCCGCCCTGGAGCGCGACGACCCCCACGACGCGCCCGACCGCCACGCCGCCCGGGTAGACGTGCGTCGCCGCGGCGACCTCGTCGCGCGAGAGCGACCGCGCCGTCACGGTCCCGGCCACGACCGTCGAGTGCATGGTCGCGTGGGGCCCCGCCGCGTGGTCGAGCCCGACGAAGTGCCCGACCTCGTGCGTCGCGATCGACTGGATGTCGAACCGGCCGGCGGTCGGCGTGGTCGCGAACGGCTGCGCCCCGTTGAAGATGATGTCCGCGTCGAAGATCTGGCCCGTCACGGTCGAGGCGAGGAGCGGCGTGAGCGCGACGACGCCCGATCCCGAGGTGAACAGGCCGGAGTCGCCCGCGTCGTCCCACATGACGAGGTGGATGTCCTGGGCCTGGTAGTCGCGGCGGGTCGCGTCGGCCGTGAGGTCCTCCTCGAAGCGGACCGCCGAGCTCGAGAGCTCCTCCCAGGCGCGGAACGCGAGCCGGACGGCCGCCTTCTCGCTGTCGTCGGCCACGTCGTCCGACCCGGCGGCCTGGATCACGTAGCGGGCGGGGAGCTGGCTCCAGGAGAAGCCCGGGCCGCCGGGGTTGAACGCGATCCGCACGAAGCCGGCGAGCGCCAGCGCGACCGCGACGGTCGAGAGCCCGGCCGTCGCGCGGACGAGGCGCCGGGAGAGCCGCGTGGGGCGCGTCACCGCGGCCCCCGCTGCCGGGCGGCCTCGGCGCGGACCCGCGCGAGGAGGTCGTCGAGCGGGGCGCGCTCGACGCCGCCGGCCTCGCCGCCCGCGACCCCGCGCTCGACGAGCCGGAGCTCGCGCGTGTCGCGCACGGCCGCCGGGGCGGCCCGTCCGGCGCGCTCCACCGTCCACAGCCCCTGCCCGAGGCCGCACGGCAGGCGGACGCCCGACCGCGGGTGGGCCGCGGTCGCGAACACGACGAGCTCCTCGCCCACGCGCGCGCGCGGCATGCCGTGGACGACGTAGGCCATGCCGTCGAGCTCCCCGCCCGGGAGCACGAGCTCGAGGAGCGCGCGGTCGGCGCCGGCGCCGCCCTTGAGCACCTCGCGGGGCGCGATCGAGACGCGCGTGTAGATCCGCGTGCGGCCGGCGTCCCACTCCGTGCGGACCGCGACGCAGTCGCCGTGGGCGACCGTCTCCGACCGCTCCACGAGCGCCTCCAGGGGCAGCCGCTCGACGGTCGTCGAGCGCGCGGGCCCCAGGAGGAGGAACAGGACCACGACGGCCGCGCCCACCCTCCGGTGCATGCCGGACCTCCTCGGCCGCGCGCGAGGCGGAGGCCCCGGGCGGCATGGAGCCCGATCATAGCGAGCGGCCCCGCGAATCCCCTCGGGGATCCGCGGGGCCTCGGAGCCCGACCTGCGCAGGGGTCGGACCTACCAGCGGTAGAAGTCGTGCGTCGTGTCGCGCGTCGCGCCGATCCGCTTGATGAATCGCATGTTGCGAGCCCAGGCCGGCCGGACGAGGTAGGGGTTGAAGTAGTGCGTCGCGCCGCCGCTCGGGTCCCTGCCGTTCACGGCGTCCCGGGCCGCGTCCCACGCGTACTGCGGGATGGCCCCCCAATACAACCGGTTGCGCATGTTGCGGTTGTAGCAGGAGAACTGCATGGGCTGGTGCGCGACGCCCGGGATCGTGTTCGGGAAGCGGGCGTCCTTCACGCGGTTCAGGACGACGGCGGCGACGGCGACCATGCCGTCGTAGGGCATGTTGCCGGGGCACTCGCCCTTGACGATCCGGGCGAGCACCTCGAGGTCGGCCGCCGAGACGCCGCGGAGCGGCTCGTTCCGCGCGCTCCCGCCGGGCCCGGTCGTCGTCGTCGTGGCGGCCTCGCCGCCGGCCCCGGGGATCGTCAGGCGCTGGCCCGGGTGGATCACGTCGTCGCGCAGGCCGTTCGCGCGCATCAGGTCGGAGGTCGCGATCCGGTAGCGGAGCGCGATCTGCCAGAGGCTCTCGCCCGAGCGGACGACGTGGACGGTCGCCGCCTCCTCCTCGGCGGTGGGGATCTCGAGCACGTCGCCCACGACGATCAGGTCGCTCGTGAGGCCGTTGGCGAGCTTCAGGTCGGCGACCGACACGCCGAAGCGCTGGGCGATCCGCCCGAGCGTGTCCCCCGCGCGGACGCGGTACTCGAGCGCCTCGGCGGTGTCCGCGGCCACGACGGCGGCGACGGCGGCGATGGAGGCGGCTGCGATCCAGCGAGCGGCGGGGGCCCCGTGGGTCATCGTCTTGCTCCTGCTGGCCTTCGGTGAACGCCGCCGACCGGTTGACACCTATACGAGCGGCGTGCCGGACCTCCGATCAACGTATTCGACTGAGCTTACGACGCGTTTCGTCTCGGAAATGTCTCGGGGCGACCAGGGGGAGACGTTCGGTGCACCCGGGTGGACCGAACCGTGGCGGTGAAGCCCGCCCGTCCCGGCCATGAGAGCCCGTTCCCGGGGCCGTGACGCCACCGCGTACAACCCTCGTCGGTTCAAGGTGTATCTGGGAGGCCCAAGCCGTGCTACGACGATGCCCGGAGGTGCCCCATGGCACAGCCAGGCCTCGTCCGCACGATCGCCCCGCCCGTGGCGCTCGTCGGCTTGCTCGTCGGCCTCATGCTGATGCTCGCCGGGGCGTTCCGCTCCAAGGTGGCGGCCGGGCCCCCCGGCGCCGACCCGGCGCCCGTCGTCACGCGGACGGCGAGCGTCGAGCGCGTCGAGGTCGTCGACACGGTGGAGCAGACCGGCACGGTCCGGGCGCGCGTCGAGGCGCTCGTGGCGAGCAAGCTCCTCGCGCAGGTCGCGTCGGTCGAGGTGGAGCCGGGCGCCCGGGTGCGCGGGCCCGGCGAGGCGACCCCGGGGGCGACCGTCGTGGCGACCCTCGACGCGCGCGACCTCCGCGCGGCGCTCGCGCGCGCCGAGGCGCAGGCGCGCGCGG
>JANJTH010000934.1 GCA_024711205.1 Planctomycetota bacterium
CGCCCGGCGAGGCCGCGCCCGGCGTCGCGGGCCCCGCCGCGGAGGAGGCGGCCCTGCGCGCCCGGCTCGCGCGGCTCGAGGCGGAGCGCGACCAGGCGCTCGAGGCGCTCGTCGAGCCGCTCGGGACGCTCGCGGCGACGATCGACCAGGCGATCGAGGGCCTCGCCCAGGTCCCCGGCGGCGCGCTCCTGCGCTCGCGCCTGCTGCGGGACCGGGGCCGCGCGGCGGAGGCGGCGCAGGTCGCCCGGCGCGCGCTCGAGCAGGGCGACCCGGACCCCGACCTGTGGATCGCGTGGTATCGGGCCGAGGCGATCGCCGGCGCGCAGGCGCCGCAGGTCCTCGCGCGCATGCGCGAGCGCGTCGACCCGCAGGGGCCGCAGCGGGCCTTCCTCGACGCGCTGGCGGGCGGGGGGCGGCTCGAGGACGCCCTGGCGCGCCTCCAGGGCGCGATCGCGCGCCACCCGGACGCGGTCTACCTGCGCCTCCTGCTCGTGCGGCTGCTCCGCCAGGGCGCGCTGCAGGGCCTCCGCGTCGCCCCCGACGAGGTCGTCCGGCTCGTCGAGGAGGCGGCCACCCGCGACCCGACGAACCCCGACGTGCTCGTCGACGGCGCCACCCTGCTCCTCGCGCACCTCCAGGGCGAGGCCCGCGGCGCGCAGGAGCTCGCGGCGCGCGCGACGACCTGGCTCCGGCACGCGCGCGAGCTCCAGCCCGGGCCGCTCACGGCGATCGACCTGGGCGTGCTCGCGGTCCACGGCGGGCGTCCCCTGGAGGCCCTCGCCGAGCTCCGGCGCGCGCAGCGGCTCGCCGCGGAGATCCCCGCCCACGCCGACCGGCAGGCCGAGCAGGCCCGCGCCGCGCTCTGGCGCGGGAGCGCCCTCGCGGCGCTCGAGCGCTGGGAGGAGGCCGAGGCGGCCTGGCTCGAGGCCGCCGACCTGGGCGCGGGCGAGGTCGTGTTCCGCGCCGCGCGCCGCTGGCTCGACCGCGCGCCGGACGCCACGCGCGAGCGCCTCCTCGCGGCGCGCCCCCGCCTGTTCGGCGGGCTCCTCCGCGCCGGGGGGTGACCCCCGACGTCGCCCGCGAGGCGTGGCCGGACGCGATCGCGGCGCGGCCGCCGGCCGGGGGCGCCCAGGGGTGTGCGCGAGGCGACCGCCGCCGCGTGGACGGGGGCGGCTGGCCGCGGCCCGGTGGCGAGGCCAAGATCGAGGGCCGCGAGGAGGGAACGTGCCCTGGGAGTGCAAGGGGTGTCAGGCCGTCGTGTCGACCGACACGACGACCACGTGTCCCGCGTGCGGGGCGAAGAAGGTCGCCTGGTCCATGCAGGCCCAGCGGACCCGCGCCTTCGTCGTCCAGTCGAAGCGCTTCGACCTGCTCCGCGGCGTGGGCGCGCGCCCGCTCGCGCCGGGCGACCCGGCCGCCGAGGCGGTGCGGACGGTCCCCACCGAGGTCGCCTGGGCGCTGCCCAAGGCGGAGGCGCGGCGCCTCCAGGCGCAGGGGCTGCTGCCGCCGCCGCGCCACGTCCTGTTCGTGCGCCTCCACCCGCGCAAGCACCCCGACCTGACCGTGGCCCTGTCGGTGCTCCTCGCCGCGGGGGAGGCGGCGGACCACGCGCTCGTCCCGGAGGGGGCGGACCCGGCCGCCGATGCGGTCGACGTGCCGGTGGTCCTCGTGTTCGGCCAGGGAGACCTCGACCCGGCGGCCTTCCCCGGGCTCCACGTCGTCGACGTGACCGAGCCCGAGGCGCAGGACGGTCACGCGCCGGAGCTCGAGGTCTCGGCGCTGCGGCGCCCGGCGCGGCGCGTCCGCGTCTCCGCGGGGATCGTCCCCCGGCTCGTCGAGGACCACACGGGCCGCCCGGCCGGGCTGGTCTACGTGCTCCTCGGCCACGCGGGCGAGGGCGGCTTCGAGCTCGAGCAGCGGTGCTTCACGTTCCCCGACGGCCGGCTCGGGGTGCCCCGGGACGGCGACGGCTGGCAGGCGGGGCCGCCCGAGGAGGAGGCCCGGTGCCTGCCCGGGGAGGCGCTGCGCCTGCACTGGTCCTACGCGCCGGTGGCGGACCTCGCGCAGGTGCGACGCACGAGCGAGGTCGTCGTCGCGCCGGAGCTCCGCCTCCGGCCTGCCCGGCCGCGCGGACCGCTCGCGCTGCGGCTGCTCGCGCCCGACGGCGACGACTGGCGGCCGCTCGCGGAGGCCGGGGTGCGGCTCGTCGCCCCCGCGCCCGAGCCGACGCTCGAGGCCACGACGGACGCGGCGGGCCTCCTCCGGCTGGAGGACGTCCGGCTGCTCGGCTACCGGGTCGAGGCCGGCGCGTGGCATGGCTGGGTCGAGGCCACGGGCGAGCCCGAGCCCGTCGAGGCGCGCCTCGGCCCGGTCGTGGGCTGGCGGGCGTTCGCCCGGCTCGGACCGGCGACCGGCGCGGACGCCGCGGACGCGGCAGACGACGGAGCGGACGACGCGGCCCCGCCGAAGCGCGTCGGCGCGCCGTCGGCCGGCGGCGCGCTGACCGCGGACGACCTCGCGGCGCTCCACGTCTGCGACTCGCCGCTCGCGCGGCTCCTCGCGACCGTGCCGCCGAGCGACGCGGCGGAGGACGACCATGGCGCTGACTAGCCCGCTGCCCCGCCTCCGCAACGCCGGCGCCCGGGCCCGCTTCGACCGGAAGCTCGTCGACGACGGGCTCGCGAAGCACACGATCGAGATGGGCCCGCTGCCCAACAGCGCGCGCCGTCCCGACAACCCGCGCCTCGGGATCGCCTGGCCGAAGGCGCTCCCCGGGCTCGTGTGGGTCGAGCTCTACGAGGTCCCGTTCGTCCTCGGCGACGCCTGGGCCGCGACCTCCCGGGCGCCGGGCGGCGCGCACTCCTGGCTGCCGTCCGACCGGGAGGGCGCCGACCGGGAGACGCCGCTCTGCCGGTTCGTCCTCGGTCGCGTGCCCGACTCGACGCAGATCTCCTGGACGGGGAAGGTCGAGTCCCTGCTCCAAGAGAAGCACGTCGTCGTCGACGGGGCCTACATCGACCTCGAGGTGGACGTGTTCTCGGGCGACGCGGTCGGCATGCCCGACGAGGCGTCCGACGGTGTGATCGTCCGCGGCATCCCGCTCCTCGAGCGGGCAGGGACGGACTACGCCGCGGAGGGGGCGACCTGGGAGCTGGGCGTGAAGCTCCACTACGAGCCGTACACGCTGTCGGGGTCCATCTCGCGCGAGACGCTCGACGAGGCGCTGACGCGCGCGTCGCCCGGCGCGGGCGAGGAGACCTACTACCAGCTCCCGCGCATGCGGAAGGTGTCCTTCCGCATGCAGAAGGACGAGGACGCGCCGATCGAGCTCCAGGACCGGCACGTCCTCGCGCTCCACCACCTGCGCTTCCGAGACGCGAAGGGCCTCCAGTCGGTCTTCCAGTACGAGGTGCTCCACCAGACGCAGGGGCGCCGGGCGAAGTACGTCCCGATCCTCGACGTGAAGGCCACCGTGAAGCGGACGAGGCCGCCCAAGGGGCACCCGCTGCGGGGGCACCCGATCCTCGGCAAGAAGAAGCCGGAGTACGTGCACGACCTCGTCCTCGAGGCCGACCCGAAGCTCGTCGGGCGCCAGGCCGCGGAGGAGGACAAGGTCTGGCGCCTGCTCACCACCGACTCGATGTACTGGCTGCTGCCGGACTCGTTCCGGACGACGGGGAAGGTCCGCCTGAGCGAGCTGGGCGCGCCCACGGTCGTCCCCGCCAACCCGCGGGTGCCGACGACCGTCGAGCAGGTGACCCTCCACGTGAAGGGCCCGTGGGAGACGTTCGCGAGCGACCTCAAGGAGGTGCTCCAGAGCATCGAGCTGACGCGCCGCTGGCAGAGGGCCTACGAGCGGGAGTACGAGAAGGTCCGCAAGGAGGTCGAGGCCTACACGCGCACGGTGCTCCCGATCGTCGACGGCCTGGGCGACCTGCCGGTCGAGATCGGGGCGATCGCGGGCGGCAAGAAGAACGTCAAGCTCCGCAGCCTGGCGAGCGCCGCGGGGACCGCGGCGACCCAGCGCAAGCTCGCCACGCTCAAGGCGCTCGCCGACCGCAGCAGCCACCACGTGGCGAAGGCGCTCGAGGTGTGGTCGCGGCCGCGCTTCCAGCAGGTGTTCGCCGGGACCCAGTTCCTGGGCGAGGGCCTGAAGGTCGCGTGGGGCAAGTACACGGACCAGGTCCGGGACGGGGCGGGGAAGCTCCGCACGGAGACGGTCGAGGCCACGACCTACCGCTACGACGACGCGCTCAAGGCCATGATCGTCAACGCGAGCGCCGGGAACTTCTCGCTCCTCGCGGAGGTGAGCGCGGACGACGCGAAGACCGCCGAGGCCCGCAAGAAGCGGATCGCCACGTTCCGGAAGCAGTACGCCGGGCCGATCCGGGCCATGATCCAGGCGAAGCTCGACGGGGACGGGGCCGACTCGACGGCCTACTTCCTGGCCGACAAGGTCGGGCCGACGACCTTCTGGCAGTCGATGAGCGGGGGCGGGCTGGCGCTCTTCCTCTACGGCACCGACCACGACCGGGACCTCGTGGCCACGCTCATGCTGGGCAAGGGGAAGGGCGTCACGGGGCTGGCCTCGCGCTGGGACCTGATCCACGCGCCCGACGAGACCTTCGAGGCGATGCACAGGCGCGTCGCCGAGCGCGACGGGCTGAGCCTGGAGGGCGCGCAGGCCGTCGAGGTCCTGGTCGGCCTGCTCAAGGTCACGGCCGACTGGGTCAAGCTCGCCACGAGCGACTTCAAGGCCGACAAGGTGAAGACCTGGATCGACCTGTCGGAGCTGCTGCTCACGACGGTCGAGCTCGGGCTCAAGACGGTCAAGCTGATCGCGCCCATGTGGATCGGCGTGGGCGAGACCTCGGCCAAGGCCGTGGCCGCGATCGACGACGCGCTCGGCTCGACGCTCAAGGTCGTGGGCAACCTGCTCAAGGTCGTCACGGCGCTCAAGGAGCTCTACACCGTCTACAAGGCGATCAAGCGGCTCGGCACCGACCGGCTCAAGGACTACAAGACGCTCATCGTATCGATCGGGAACCTCGTGATCCTGGCGATCGGGCTGTTCGTCCCGGTCGTGGGCGCGATCCTCGGCGCGGTCTTCCTGCTGATCCAGGCGCTCATCTCGGCCTTCAGCGACTCGCCCCGGGCGGCGCTGGGGGTGTGGTACGGGCGGACCCCGTGGGGGGAGCGGCCCTACGACGAGGACAAGAAGGACCTGGGCTGGAAGAACCATGTCGCGCTGTTCGTCGCCGCCTGCAACGCGCTCAACACCTACATGGACGAGCTGTTCGAGAACATCGACAAGGAGGACGTCCAGTCGAGCCTGTGGGCCTACCTCGATCAGTGGGCGCGCGCCCACCAGAAGCTGCTCGGGGTCAAGGTGGACGTGAAGATGAAGCTCGGCGACGAGGGCTTCGTCGTGGTCCACGTCTACCCGGGGCAGGGCGGCCCCCCGCTCACGGACGACTGAGGGCCCGCCCCACGGGGCGGCCCCGCCAGCCCCCGCCGCCGGCCCGCGGGCCCGGCGCTCGGGCCTGGCCGGCCAGCGGCGGGGGCGGGCGCCGAGCCCGC
>JANJTH010000958.1 GCA_024711205.1 Planctomycetota bacterium
GGCGTCGCCCCCGGGGCGGGCGCCGGCGGGCAGGACCCGGCCGGGGCGGACGACCCGGCCGTGGCGCCGTGGGGCGCGGTCGAGCGCCTCACGCGCGGCGCGCGCCTGCGCGTGCGCCCGGACCGCGGGCTGGGGCTCGTCGAGGTGCTCCCCGCCTCGCCGGACGCGCCGGCGCTCGCCCGGCTCGACGTGGCCGCGGGCCCGCTGTTCTTCCAGGCGCTCTTGCCCGCGGGCGCGGTCCTCGCCGTGGGCGGCGAGGAGCTCGAGGTCGCGTCGCTCGAGCCGCCGAAGGCGATCGGTCTGCGCCGGCGCCCCGGCGGCCCGGCCGACGCGCCCTGGGTCGCGACCGCGTGGGCCGGCGGGGCCGTGCGCCTGCGCGGGCTCGCCTTCCACGCGCTCGAGGACGGCGCGCCCGAGCGCGGCGTCCTCGTCGCCGTGGGCAACGTCCGCGCGACGCCCGCCGGCCCGCGGGTCGCCGTGCACGTGTTCCCGGCCGGCTACGCCCAGGACCCGACGCGCGGGTTCGACCTCCACCCCGACGTCGGACCGGGCGACCTCCTCGAGGGGCGGGTCCTGCGCGCGCGCGTCGTCGCGGTCGCGCCCGGCGACGGACAGGACCTCGCCGGGTCGATCGAGCTCGCCCGCGAGCCCTGACTCCCCGCCGCCCGCCGAGGCGCCGGGCGGACCGCGCACGACCATGCCTGCACCGGCTGGTCCTTGCGTTTCGTTCCCCCGTTCTCGGTGGATCGGGCGGGCGGCGACCGCCGGCCCAGGCCTCGGGGCCCGCCCCCGTCGCGCTCAGCTCGGCCTTGGCATTGCAGGGGTTTGGGCACGCTGCCGGGTCGCGGCGTCCTTGGCCTGTCGCTTGCGGGAGGGGCAGGTCCTCGGAGGCACCCTCCATGCGCACCCCGCCGTCGCTTCGTTCCCTCCTGCTCCTCCTGTTCGCCCTCGTCGCGCCTGCCGGCGCGCAGGACCCGGTCGAGTACCTGCTCGAGGGCCGCGACCGCCAGCGCGGGTCGTTCCAGGGCCGGCTCGAGCTCACGCCGGGGACGGACGGGCCGCTCGTGCGGCGGCGGGCCGTGTTCCGCGACGCGGTCGAGGCGCTCGAGGCGCGCGGCCGCAAGCAGGGCCACGAGCTGCGCGTCGAGTTCCCGGCCGGGCCCGGGATCGCGGGCGCCGTCGGCGGCGCGGGCGCGGGCGCCCCGCTGCGCCTGCGCGTGCTGTTCGACGAGGCCGAGGCCGAGCTCGAGGGCACGCTGCGCCGCGCCAACCAGCAGGTCGCGCGCGAGGAGGGCTACCGGGTGCGCGGGCTCACGCCGCCCGGCGCCGCGGCCGGCGCCTCGCTCGAGGCCCTCCGCCCGGCCCCCGACAGCCCCGGCCACGCCTACCGGCGGTTCGTGGGCGTCCCGTTCGTGCGCGGCGAGGGCGACGCGCACGAGGTCGACATGAACGACGTCTCGCAGGGCAGCCTCGGCGACTGCTACTTCATGGCCGGGCTGGCGTCGGTCGCGCGCACGAACCCCGAGCGGGTCAAGGCCATGATCGACGACCACGGCGACGGCACGTTCAGCGTCTACGCGTGGCACCACAACGACCAGTGGGAGGAGCCCCAGGTCGGGCCCGACGGGACCTACGACTTCGTGCGCACGGCCGTGCGGATCCGCGTCGACGACGCCTTCCCCGCGAGCGGCGCGGGCCCCGCCTACGCGGAGTTCGGCGACCGCGAGACGGTCGAGGGCGTCACGCGCCACGAGCTGTGGCCCATGCTGTTCGAGAAGGCCTACGCGCAGGTCAAGGGCTCCTACACGGCGATCGAGGGCGGCGCCGCGTCGACGTCCATGTCGTTCTTCGCCCACGGCGAGGTGACCGACCACGAGACGTCCGACAGCACGGTCGCGCAGCTCCGGACGCTCCTCGAGCGCGCGCAGCGCGAGGGCCGCGCGGTCACGCTCGGGGTGCCGACCTCGAACTCCGCCCTCGGGATCTACGGGAACCACTACTACGCGTTCTGGGGCCTCGACGCCGAGGGCCGCGTCCTGCTCTACAACCCGTGGGGCTCGAGCCACCCGCCGCGCGGCCTGACCTTCGAGGAGGTCAAGCAGCACATCGACTCGATCCACGTCGGCCCGCGCTGAGCGTCGAGCCCCGGCCTTCGCCCCCGGTGGCCGGCGAGGCCAGGGGCGTGGTCGCCCGCGCCGGCTGATCCAGATCACGTCGCCCACCCCCGCGGGGGTGGGCGCGACCGCCGGGTGGTATCACGAGGTTGCGAGCGCGGGTTCACGTGCCGGGCTGGCGTGCCCTGCCGGGCGCCTCTCGTGAGGAACGCGGCTTGGCACACGAAGACGAGGACGCGGCGGGGCCGGCCCCCGGCGCGCCGGCGCTCCCCGCGGAGCCTGCAGCCCGCGAGGTCGAGGCCCTCGAGGACGGGGACGACGACCCCGAGGGCTCGGCCGCGGACGGTCCGGAGGGGAGCGCCTTCGACGCCGCGCGCCGCCGGCGCCCGTCGCGGCGGCCGGGGCGCCGGCTCAAGGGGTGGCTGTCGGCGCTCTTCGTCGGGCTCACGGCCCGGCTGTTCCCGCCGCTCTACTACGCCTACTGCTGGCTCGTGTGGCGGACGAGCCGCCGGCACGACGGGCTGAACGCGGCGATCGAGGCCGCGCTCGCGCGCCACGGGGGCGTCGTCACGCTCATGTGGCACGAGGAGGTGTTCACGGTCGCGTTCAGCTACGGGCCGCTCCGCGGCGACGCGCTCGCGAGCACGGGGAACTTCGGGCGGATCGTGACCCGCCTGCTCGAGTTCTGCGGGTGCAACGTGTTCCGGGGCGGCTCGTCGGGTTCGACGACCCGGCGGCGGCAGGTGCTCCCGCACCTGATCCGCTACATGCAGGGCGCGCCGCGCTGCCTGCTCGGGCTCACCGTCGACGGGTCGCGCGGCCCGGCCCACCGCATGAAGTCGGGCGGGCTCGTGGTCGCCCGCGCCTGCCGCGCGCCGCTCTACCTCGTCCGCACGGCGTGCGCGCCGGCGCTGCGCCTGCCCACGTGGGACCGCTCGGCGATCCCGCTCCCGTTCGGGCGGATCTTCCAGGACGTCGTCGGCCCGTACTGGGTCGCGCCCGACGCGACGGACGCCGAGCTGCACGCGCTCCGCGACCACCTCGAGCGCGACCTGCTCGAGCTCGCGGACCACGGCGCGCGCTGGCTCGGCCGGCCGCACGACCGGCGCGGCTTCCCCGACGGCTGGCGGCCGCGCTGGGCCCCGGGGCGCCTCGGCGTCCCGTTCGGGCCGCACGACCTCCGCCCCGACGACCCGCCGCCCTGGGCGCGCGTCGCGGGGGCCGCCCCGCAGCCGGGCGGCGCGCCCGCGCTGGCGGGCTAGAGGCCCGGCCGGAGAGCCCGCCGAAGTCCTCCGCGAAGCAGGCGTCGTCGCTCGCGAGGCGGGAGCAACTCGAGCATTCCTGGAGGGACTGTGAGTTGCGACCAACGACGCGAGCGTCGGCGCAGGCGAGCGGAGGCGAGGCGGCGTCTCCGGCCGGGCCTCCAGGGCGTCAGTGCACCTCGAGGGTCGCGGCCTCGGCCAGGCGCGCCGCCTCGGCCAGGCCCGCGTCGAGGATCGCGTCGCGACCGGCGCGGTAGGGCAGCGGGAGCTGCGCGACGGGGTGCGTCGGGTCGACGCCCTTGCCCTCGAGCGACTCGCCGCCCGTCATGCGGCGCACGTCCTGGACGGGCAGCATGATGATCGACCCGTCCGAGAGCTCCTGGAACACGCAGCCGATGCACGCGCCCTGGGTCCGCTCGCCCACGACCGGGCCGCGGCCGGCCTGCCGCCAGCGCCAGGCGAAGATCTCCTTCGCGCTGCGCGTGCCGGCGTCGGTCAGGCACACGACGGGGCCGCGCCAGCGCGCGCGCCGGCCGACGAACAGCGCGAGGACGGCCTCGACGACGGCGCTCGAGCCGCCGCGCCCGCGCAGGTCGAGCACGACCGCGTCCGCGCCCACGAACGGGCCCTCGAGCGCGCGCGCGACCGTGCGCGCCATGTCCATGTGCATGAAGTGCCACAGGCGCACGACGCCGACCTTCGCGTCGCCCACGCGCTCGACGCGGACGGACGCGCGCGCGGCGTCGACGAGCGAGGTCTCGAACGGCGTGACCTGCACGTCCTCGAGCGGGCCGTCGGCCGCGCGGCGCACGCCGAGGACGAGCGGGCGCGCGCCGTCCGGGCGCAGGAAGTGCCCGGGGGGGCCGGGCATGCCGGGGTCGTGCGCGGCCGGGTCGAGCCAGGGCGAGCCGAGCGCGGGCGCGCCCTCGATCGTGGCGACCTCGTCGCCCGCGCGCAGCCCGGCGCGCGCGGCCGGGCCGTCGTGCGCGACGCCGTCGAGGAACAGCCGCCCGTCGAGCTCGATCAGCTCGCAGCCGAACCGGAGCGTGCGGCGGGCCACGAACTCCTGCGCGAGCTCGCGCTCCCACACGGCGCGCTCGAGCACGGCCAGGTGCGAGACGCCGAGCGTGCCGAGCATGGCGTTGATCGCGGCGCGCACCTCGCGCGGCGTGCGGCTCGCCTGGGCCGCGGCGACGGCCTCGGCGCGGGCCGCCTCGAACTTCGCGCGGTCGATCGCCTTCGCGTCCCAGGGGCGGCGGACGACGGCGCGCCAGGCCTCGCGCACGAAGTGGTCGGGGCCGAGCAGGTCGAGCAGGCGCTGGGCGGCGGCGTCGTCGCGCGGCGCGCCCGGGCGGCGCTGGAGCGGCTGGGCCGCGGCCGGGGCCGCGGCCGCGAGGACGAGGGCGAGCGCCGCGAGGAGCGCGCCGGGTCCCTGCCGGGCCCGCGACCCGGACGGCGCGCGGGGGGACGGGCAGGGGCCGAGCAGGGCGGGGGGCGTCGTCATGGCGACCTCGAGGGTGGGCGCCCGCCGAGCGGACGCCTGCGGTTGGGGAGGTTACGGAGGCGCCCGGCCCGCGTTTGGGCGCCTCCGGCCCGGGGCGCGCCCCGGCCGGTCGGAG
>JANJTH010000016.1 GCA_024711205.1 Planctomycetota bacterium
CCGGGCTCGCCCGGGTCGCGGCCGAGCTGCGCGGGCTGCCGCCCGACGCCGAGGGCCTGGCCCGCGTGGGCTCGGACCTGACGGCGCGCGCGCTCCGCGGCGCGCTCGGGCGCGCCTACGGGCGCGAGCGCGAGCTGCAGCTCCTGCGCGACCGGCTGGCCCGCCCGGGCCCGCGCAGCGTCGTGCTCGTCGGCCCCTCGGGCGCCGGCAAGACCGCGATCGTCGAGGAGCTCGCGCAGCAGCTCGCGACCGAGCCCGTGCTCGTGCCGCTCGTCCTCCACGAGGCGACCACGGGCGAGGTCCTCTCGGGCACGCGCTACCTGGGCGACTGGCAGACCAAGCTCAAGGCGCTCGTCGACGCGCTGCGCGCGCCGCGCCGCGCCGTGTGGTACGTCCCCGACGTGAACCGCCTCGTCGACGCGGGCACGACCCAGCACTCCGACGAGAGCTTCGCCGCCATGCTCGCGCCCGCGCTCGAGCGCGGCGAGCTGACGATCCTGGGCGAGAGCACGCCCGAGGCGTTCCGGCGCGGGCTCGACCGCCACCCGGCCTTCGCGAAGCTGTTCCTCAAGCTGCGCGTCGAGGAGCCCGACCGCGCGGCCACGCTCGCGATCCTCGGCGCGGTCGCGCGCGACCTCGAGGCCGAGCACGCGCGCGCGGGCGCGCGGCTCGTCGTGACGGACGCCGCGCTCGAGCACGCGCTCGACCTCGCGCAGGACCACCTCCCCGGGCAGGCCCGCCCCGGGAACGCCGTCGGGCTCCTGCGCGAGGCCGCGCAGGCCGCCGCCGACGAGGCCCGGCTCGCGGCGCGCGCGGCCCCGGGCGGGGTCGTGCGTGAGGGGCCGCTCGAGCCCTCCCTCGCGGTGGACCCGCCGCGCGTGTTCGCGACCCTCTCGCGGCTCACGGGCGTCCCCGTGGCGCTCCTCGACGACGCCGTCCCGCTCGACCTCGACGCGGTGCGGCGGTTCTTCGAGGAGCGCGTGCTCGGCCAGGACGAGGCCGTCGAGGCCATGGTCGACCTGATCGGCCTGATCAAGGCCGGGCTCACCGACCCGAACCGCCCGCTCGGCGTCATGCTCTTCGTCGGCCCGACCGGCGTCGGCAAGACCGAGCTCGCCAAGGCGACGGCCGAGTTCATCTTCGGCGCCTCCGACCGGCTCGTGCGGATCGACATGGGCGAGCTCAAGGAGCCCGACAGCCACCGCCGGCTCGTGGGCGACCCGCTCGCCCCCGACCCCGCCGCGCGGTTCGGGCTGCTCACGGCGCCAGTCCGCGAGCGCCCGTTCTCGGTCGTGCTGCTCGACGAGGTCGAGAAGGCGCACCGCAACGTGTTCGACCTGCTCCTCCCGCTCCTCGCCGAGGGGCGGCTCACCGACGAGCAGGGGCGGGTCACCGACTTCCGGCGCGCGATCATCCTCCTCACCTCGAACCTGGGCTCGGACCTGCGCGAGGACGTGGGCCTCGGGTTCCAGCCCGACGACCCCGGGCTGCCCGGCAAGGTCGCGCGCGTGCTCGAGGACACGTTCCGCCCCGAGCTCGTGAGCCGGCTCGGGCGGGTCGTCGTGTTCGCGCCGCTCTCGGTCGAGGTCATGCGCCAGCTCACGCGCCGCGAGCTGCGGCGCGTGCTCCAGCGGCGCGGGATCACCCGCCGCGAGGTCGTCGTCGAGACGGACGACTCCGTGATCGGGACGCTGCTCAAGGAGGGGTTCTCCGAGCGGTTCGGGGCCCGCCCGCTCGAGCGGCGCGTCGAGGCGCTCCTGCTCAAGCCGCTCGCGCGGGCGCTCCTCTCGCTCGGGCCCGACGACGAGGCGATCGTCCGGCTCGGGGTGCGCAACGACCGCGTCGTCTCCGAGGTCCTCCGCCCGGCGGCGGACGGCGAGGACGAGCCGCCGCCGCGCGCGACCTCGCGCGTGCGCGACGCGACGGGCCGGCTCGTGAGCGGCGACGACCTCGCGCGCACGGTCGAGGACCTGTTCGCGCGCACGGTCGAGGTCGGCGACTTCCTCGAGCGCGAGGGGCTCAAGGGGCGCAAGTCGGCGCTCCTCCAGCGCAGCCTCGCGCCCGGCTTCTGGGACGACCCGGCGGGGGCCCAGGCCGCGCTGGGCGAGATCGCGACGATCGAGCGCACGCTCGAGGCGCCGGGCCGGCTCGAGCGGCGGCTCGAGCGGCTCGAGGCGCTCGTCGCGCGCGCGCGCGCGCAGGCGGGCGAGACGCGGGCGCTCCACGAGGCGGCCGAGCGGACGGCCGAGCTCTCCCACGACGTCGAGTTCCTCGAGTACCTGGCCCGCTGTCGCGAGCCCGTCGACCGCGGCGACGCCTGGCTGCTGCTGCGCCGGGTCGACGACGAGGAGTTCCCCGAGGACGTCGTGCGCGCGCAGGCCGAGGTCTACCTGCGCTACGCCCGCCGCAAGGGCCTCGCCGCGCGCGTCGTCCACGAGGCCGTCACGCGCCGCGGCCTCCTGCGCGAGGTCGGGCTCAAGGTCGAGGGCGCCTGCGCCCACGGCCTGCTCGCGGGCGAGCGCGGGCTCCACGAGTGGACGACGCGCGGCGAGACGAAGCGCCGCAAGCGCGCCGCCCTCGTGCGCGTCGACGTGCTCCCCCCCGCCACGGCCGCCCTGCGGCCCGAGGACGTGACGCGCGAGCGCCGGCCGGGCCGCGACGAGCCGGGCGTGCTGCTCAAGAAGCACCGGCTCCACCTCGTGCTCACGCACCAGCCCACGCTCGTCGCGCTCGAGGGCGGCACCGACGGCGACGACCAGGCCGAGCCCGACGCGCTCGCCCTCCTGGCCGCCCGCGTCGCCCAGGCCGGCCGCGGCGGCCCCGACCCCGGCGTCGTGCGCCGCTACGCGCTCGCCCACCAGTCGGCGCGCGACCTGACGCTCGGCGTCCGCGTCCACCTCGACCGCGTGCTCGAGGGCGAGCTCGACGAGCTCGTCCTGGCGCGCCTGCGCCGGTAGGGCGGGGCGAAGGGCGCCGGAGGCCGCACGCGCCGCGGGCCGCCGGGCCCGGTCTTCCCCCTCCGGAGCGCGCACGCCCGGCGGCGGGCCCCCCGGGCCCCCCGTCAGCGGTTCGGCCGGGGCGCACTCGACTTGACGCCAGGTGCCGAGCCATGCGCGAGGGCCCGCGAGCGCCGGCCGCCTCGACCGTGTGGCGGGCAGGGCAGCGCAGGCGGCCACGGCTGGGGGGGCGAGGGCGCGGGCGACATGGCGCGGAGGGTGTCTTCCCCGAGGCGGCCGCGAGGGCGACCGTCGACGGGGACGATCGCCCACGCCTCGGCCTGCGTGCCCGCGGGCAGGCCCTCGTCGTTGGGGAGGCAACGGTCGAGCCCCTGGACGGAGCCGAGCCCCGCCGGGGCCACGGACGGGAGCTCGATCGGCTCGAGCCCGCCCGGGAGCCACACCGGCGTCAGGCTCCGGTCGACCGGGAACAGCCCGAGCCGCGGGGCCTGGCCCGGGGCGTTCTCGTCCGGTGCGGAGCTGTCACGGTCCCAGGCGAACGGCGGAGCCCAGGCCACGGGCCACGCTCAGTCCTCGGCCCAGACCTCGTCGATCGTCGAGGCGAACAGGACGGCCTTGGTCCAGCGGTCGAGCGCGCGCTCGTCGGCCTCGGCCACGTGGCGCTCCGTCTCGGTGGAGAGCTGCTCGAACTTGACCCGGAGCTGGACGAGCAGGGTTTCGCGCTTGGCCTTGAGCCTGCCCCGTCGCTCGCCCTCGAGTCGGAGCGCCTCGCCCGCGGTCATCACGTCCTCCTGCTGCTCCGGGGGGAGGGCCTCGCGAAGCGCTTCGATCACCAGGTCTGCCTCGGGCTCCGAGGTCACCTCGAGAATATACACCCACGCGCGCTGGCGATCGAAGCGGGTCAAGGCCGCGAGCAGATCGACGACCGAGCGCACGAACGCCCCGAGCGAGTCCTGGCCGGGCCGCGCCCGCAGCGTGCGCCCGTGCTTCAAGAGCAAGAACGCCAGCCGACCGAATGCGGCGGTCTGGCGCGCGCGCAGCGCCTCGTCGGAGGCGCGTGACAGGTCGTCGAGCTGGATCCGGAGCTCGGGCAAGAGGTCGCCCAGGGCCGCGCGGGCCGCGTCGGGGACGTCGAGGAGCGCGCCGAGGGTCAAGGGCGCGGCCCAGGGGCGTGACCCGTGGTAGAGCACGATCGGAATCACGGGCGGGATCTTCTTCGCGCCCGGGTGGTCCTCGAGCCAGCGGTCCCAGAGCCGGACCATGTAGAAGACGGCCCACAAGGCCGCGAGCGGGTCCTCGGTCGACTGGTGCTCGTAGAGCAGGAAGCACACGAAGCCCGGCTGGCCCGCGAGCTCGACCTCGTAGACGAGGTCCGAGAACGACTTGCCGAGCCGTTCGTCGACGAAGCTCGTGGGCGAGTGCCGGAGCGAGCGGAGGTCGAGCTGGGCGAGCACCGCCGGCGGAAGGGCGGCCTTGATCGCGCCGACGGCGTTCTCCGTGTGCGAGAACGCCGCCTTGCAGAGCGCGTCGTGGGGGTCCTGGGTCACAGGGGCCGCACCCTACCGCGCGGCACCGACAGGCCGGGGCGCGGACGACGGGCGGAGCGATCGGAGCGTGTTCGGGTCCGCCGGGGTGCCGATCGCCGGGGACGAGCGCTTCGTCTCGTGACCGAGGTCGACGGGCAAGCCTTGCTCGCGGGCGCGCGACGAACCGGGCGGCGCCGGCACGGGCAGGCGCCAAGTCCCGCGACGGCGGCCCGGCCGGCGTGGACCGCCATGTGCCCCGCGCAGGGCCGTGAGCCTGCCCCGTCGCCTGCTGCCTGGCCGGACCTACTCGACGACGCGCCGCACGGCGCGGCGGGCGTTCTTCCTCACGCCGAGCCCCGAGACGAACGCGATCGTGCGCTACGCCCTGGGGGTCGCGCTCGTGCGCCACCCCCGGATCGCGCTCTTCGCGCTCCTGGTCCACGTGAACCACGTCCACGCCGTACTGGGCGACCGCGGCGACGGATCCGAGCCGTCGCAGCTCCCGGCCTTCAAGCAGTACTTCCACTCGCTCGTGGCCCGGGCGCTCAACGCGCGCTTCGGGCGCGGCGAGAACCTCTGGTCCACCGGCAGCTACGGCGCGGTCGAGTTGCACGGGCGCGAGGCGCTCCAGGCCCAGCTCCTCTACTGCTGGACGAACCCGACCCTCGACGGGCAGGTCGCGCACCCGGACCAGTGGACGGGGACGAAGTTCCTGCCCGAAGACTTCGGGCGAACGATCACGGTCGAGAAGCCCGCGGGTGCGTTCTTCGGCGGCCGCCGGCCGGCGCACGTGCTCGAGCGAGCGGCGCGCGCGGGGGACGGGCAGGACGACGACCACGGCGACGCGGAGACTGCCGGCGGCGAGCGCGCCGGCGGTGCGGCGGTGCGCGGCCAGGTCGGCGCGCGGGCGAAGCGCCCCGCGGGCGGCCGGGCGGAGGGCG
>JANJTH010000023.1 GCA_024711205.1 Planctomycetota bacterium
CCTGGCCGGGCTGTGGCTGTCCGTTCGGGTGCGAAGGCTTCATGGGCGGCTCTCCGGGGCTGGGGTCGACGGGGGAAGACGCAGGGGAGGGGGGGGCGGGGGGGGGGGGGGGGGGGGGGGGGGGGGGGCCCCCCCGGGCCAGCCGCCGGCGCACCGCCGCCGGGGCCCCCCCCGCGCCCGCCCGGCCCGCGGCCCCCGCCGCGCGCCCCCCCCCCGCGCCCCACCCCCCCCCCGCCCCCGCCCCCCCCCCCCCCCCCGCCCCGGGCGCCCCCCCCGCTCGGTGGCGCGGGCCCCTCCGCCGGGCGGGGGGTGCCGCCCCCCCCCCCCCCCCCCCGCCGCCCCCCCCTCCCCTGCGTCTTCCCCCGTCGACCCCAGCCCCGGAGAGCCGCCCATGAAGCCTTCGCACCCGAACGGACAGCCACAGCCCGGCCAGGCCGGGGCCTCGGCCCGGGCGCGTCGCCTGCGCTTCGGCGAGGCCGTCGTCGCCGCCGGGCACACGGACGCCGACCAGGTCACGCGGGCGCTCGAGATCCAGCGCGCGCGCGACGCGACCGGCGAGAGCCACAAGCTGCTCGGGATCGTGCTCCTCGAGATGGGCGCGATCAGCAACGAGCAGCTCATCGGCACGCTCAAGCTCATGCAGCAGTCCTCGCAGCCCCTCCCCCGGCTGTCGGCCTCGGGCCAGGCCACCTGACCCCGGGGCCCGGGGTCGCCGGCGCCGGCCGACTGTCGACGGGGGCGCGATTCCGGGTAGGATCCCGCCCCTCATGCACTTGCCATGCCGGGGATCGGTCCGTCACGCGGGCGCCCGGGGCGGCGCGGCGTTGGTGTCGGTCGTGGCCGCGGGCCTGGCCGGCTGCGCGAGCGCGGCCCCGCAGGGCGGCGATCCGCACGCGCCCTGCCGGGAGGAGCTGGCGCGGCGCGAGGACGCGCGCGGGCAGGTCGAGGCCGACCTGCGCCGGCAGGCGGACCAGGCGGCCGAGCGGGCCGACCTGCTCGAGCGCGAGCTGGCGCGGGTCGCCCGCGAGGTCGAGGCGGCCCGTGAGCGCGGCGCCGCGCAGGCGGCCGCGATCGACGCCGCGACGGCGCGGCTCGCCGCGCAGGAGCGCGAGCTGGCCGGGCTGCGCGAGGAGGCCGGCGCGCGCCCGCCCGAGGGCGAGGCGGCCGAGGCCATGGCGGCGGCGCTGCTGCGCCGCAAGGACGCCGAGCTCAAGGCGCTCCGCGAGCGCCTGGCCGCGCTCGCCGCGGCCGACCCGAGCGCGCCGCGCGCGCCCAGCCCCTACGACGGGGTCGTCCAGCGGAGCAACGTCGACCTCGAGGCGCCGGTCGCCGCGGTCGACGGCGAGCCGCTCACGCGCCGCGAGTTCGTCGAGTTCCTCTACCGCGACCTCGCGACGCCCTCGCTCCTCGAGCTGTTCGTGAACCGCCACCTCGTGCTCCGCGAGGCGCGGGCGCGCGACGTCGCGATCACGGCCACCGAGGAGGCCATGTGGTCGGAGTCGGAGCTCCTGCGCCAGGTCCGGCAGGCCGGCTCGGTCGACGAGTTCAAGCGCCGGGTCGCGGAGATGGGCTTCGACCAGGCCGCCTGGGAGGCCCGCCTCCGCTACCAGGCCCGCGCCGCGCTCTCGCTCCAGAAGCTCATCGCGCTCGACCGCACGACGCCGGCCGGGCGCGAGGCCTTCGAGGCGCGCCTGCGCGAGACCTGGGTCGAGCAGTACGGCGAGCGGGTCACGGCCCGGCACGTCTTCGTCGCGGTCCCGCAGGGCGCGCCCGCGGCCGAGGTCGAGGCCGCCCGCCGCAAGGCCGAGGCCGCCCGCGACGAGGCCCGCCGCGGCGTCCCCTTCGCGGACGTCGCGCGCCGCCGCTCCGAGGACCGCGAGACGGCCCGCGCGGGCGGCGCCCTCGGCACGTTCGACCGGCGCAAGTTCGCCGCCCAGGACGCGCTGAACACGGCGCTCTTCACGCTGCCGCTCGGCGCGCCGTCCGACCCGATCCGCAGCCAGCTCGGCTTCCACATCGTGCTCGTCGACGAGCGGACCGCGCCGAAGCGGCCCTGGGACGAGGCGCTCCGCCGCGAGCTCGCGGCGCGCCTCGCCGAGGAGCCGCCGTCGCAGGCCGAGGTCGACGCGCTCGTCGCCCGGCTGCGGGGCCGCTCGACGATCCACGTCACGCTCGCGTTCGATTAGGCGGCGGCCCCCGGCCGCCGCGAGGGAACCCCATGCTCTCCTTCTTCCGCCGCTACGAGAAGACCTTCCTCCTGCTGATCTTCGCGCCCGCGCTGCTCAGCCTGGGGATCCTCCCCACGGTCGCCAGCCAGCTCTTCGAGCACGACCCGGTCATGGGCCGGCTGTTCGGGCAGGAGGTCAAGGCCAGCGAGTTCGACCGCGTGGCCCGCCTCTACCAGACGAGCAACCCGGGCCAGGACGAGGACTCGTCCTGGCGGTTCCTCGCGCTCCTCCGCGCGGCCGAGCGCGCCGGGATCCAGGTCAGCGACGAGGAGCTGGGCAAGAAGCTCCTCGGCGACTCGAAGTGGGACATCGCCCGCTACCTGGCCGAGAAGGAGGTCCAGGAGCAGAAGATCGACACGTCGACCCCCGAGGGGCAGCGCGCCTTCCAGGGCGCGTTCATGAAGCACCTCATGGAGTCGCAGGCGTTCGACCCGAAGCTCTACCGCGAGGTCAAGGGGAGCGGGCGGGGCGGGCTCGACGTGCGCGACTACGAGCTCCAGGAGCGGCGCGAGGCGCTCGTGCAGCGCTACCTCGACACGCTGCGCGAGCTGGCGACCGTCAGCCCGGGCGCCGTGTGGGAGAGCTTCCAGGAGCAGCACCACCGGCGCGCGCTCGAGCTCGTGCCGATCCTCGCCAAGGACCACCTGCCCGACCTCGCGACCTCGGACCCGAAGGACCCGCGGCACGTGACCGACGCGCAGGTCGAGGAGCACTACCACCGCAACGCGGCCGACTACGACGAGCCGCGGCGGGTCGACCTCGAGGTCGTGGGCGTCACGCTCGACCACCTCGAGCGCTGGACCCTCGAGCAGCGGGCGCCCGGCCAGGACGACCTCTCGGCCTGGTTCGAGGCCCGCCGCGGCGACTTCGTCGCGGCGACGAGCACGGAGACGTACGCGCTCGCCTGCGAGAAGGCCCCGGACCTCGAGGACCGCGTGCGGACGGCCGTCCTGGCCGACCGCGCGCGCGCCCGGGCCGACGAGGTCATGCAGGAGGTCGCCGACCGCATCGAGGCCGTCGAGGCGGCGAAGGGTGAGCTCGACCTGGCGGCGATCGCGAAGGCCGCCGCCGAGGCGACCGGCAACGACGTGCGCCACGAGCGGACCGGCGAGGCGACCGTCGAGGAGGACCTCGAGAAGCACCCGCTCCTCGGGGGCGCGCTCGCCGCCACGCGCTGGTTCCGCGTCGGCGAGGAGGGCAAGACGAGCGACGTGCTGGCCGGCCCGAAGGCGTGGTTCGTGGTCCGCCCGCGCAAGGTCGTGTTCGCGACCTCGCCGCGCTTCGAGGAGGTCGCCGCCCGCGCGCGGACCGACTACGTGGACGGCTCGCGCAAGGAGCGCCGCCGCTTCTACGACGAGCACAAGCACACCCGCTACCTCTCCGAGCAGGCCTGGAAGCTCGAGGTGCTCTGGGCCCCGGCCGAGCGGTTCGCGGAGGAGGGCGACGGCGAGGGCGAGGCCGCGCAGGCCAAGGCGAGCGAGCGGGCGCGCGGGGCCCTCCAGACCCTCCTCGACTTCGGGCGCGAGAAGGGCTGGGAGCACGGGTTCGACCTGAACCGGCTCTACACCGACGTGCCGCCGGAGCGGCTGAGCCGCCCGGGCCGGGTCGACACGCTGCGGCTCGACGCGATGACGCGCGCGGCGATCGAGCAGGACGAGCGGCTCGGCCCGGCGCTCGCCGGCGTCGTCTCGACCCTCGACCTGCTCGTCCTGCACGGGCCGGTCGAGCGGGCCGACGGCAAGGGCTGGCTGCTCGCCCGGGTCGTCTCGCGCAAGGACCGCGAGCCGCGCCCGTTCGACGGCGAGGGCGGGGTCGAGGACCAGGTCAAGGAGGACGTCCGGCTCGCGCGCGGGCTCGAGCGGGCGCGCGCCCGCGCGGACGAGCTCCGGGCCGAGCTGCGCGCGTACCGCGGCGAGGAGCTCGCGGCGGCGCTGAAGGCCCGCGGGCTCGAGGCGGTGCGCACCGAGGCCGTCGCCCGCGACGCGGTGACGCTCGCGGCCCTGCCCGACGCCGGGCGCGTCGTGGCCGCGGCGTTCTCGAGCGACGCCGTGGTCGGCGGCGGGTTCTTCCGCGTCGAGGACGACCGCGACCGCGACCGCGTGCTCCTCGTCCGCGTGGCCGCCAAGGAGGACGCGCCGGCCGCGGACTTCGAGGCGCGCTACGCGACGCTGCGGATCGACATCCTCCGCAAGGCGCGCGGCGACTACGCCGAGGCGCAGACGAAGCGCCTGTTCCTCGAGGCCAAGGGGATCTCGCCCGCGCACCTCGAGTACGCGACGAAGCACCGCGACGGGCCCGGCGGCGAGACGCGGGTCCGCTTCCGGCAGGCGTTCTTCCCGCCCGACCGCGCGATCATCGAGCGCTGGCTCGACGAGCAGGCGCGGGCGCGCGTCGAGGAGGCGCGCGTCGCGCTCGCGGGCTCGACCTTCGAGGCCGTGATCGACCGCTTCTCCGAGGACGACGCGACGCGCGTGCAGAAGGGCGAGCTCCCGCCGCTCCAGCGCGGGGACCTGCTCGCGGAGTACGGCGCCGACTTCGAGGAGGCGATCTTCGCCCTGCCCACCGACCGCGCGGCGGTCTCGGCCCCGATCAAGTCGACGCGGGGCTACCACCTCGTGCGCCGGCTCGAGACGCGCGAGGGGCGGACCACGTTCCAGCATCTGCTCGTGCGGACCGATCCCGTGGCCCGGCAGCTCCCGCAGTCGGTCCGGGACGAGGCCGACGCGGCCGCGCGCAAGCGTGCCGAGGACGCGCTCGCGCGGCTCGGGCAGGGGGCGTCGTTCGCGGCCGTCGCCGACGAGCTCGGCGACGCGCGCGACCCCTACGGGCGGGGCCAGGAGCTGACGATCGACTACGTCACGCCGTTCGAGCGGGCCGCCCTCGTGCAGCCGCTCGAGTGGGAGGCCCCCGAGGGCTCGCCCGAGGCGAACGACCCGGCGTGGGTCCCGCCCGCGGTCGAGGTCCCCGGGCTCGACGGGAAGTCCATGTGGCACCTGTTCGCCTGCGGGCGGGACCCCTTCGACCGCGCGCCGGCCTGGGAGACGAGCACGACGCTCCGCGACCGGCAGGTGTTCCACATCGCGGTCGGCTCGGCGGACGAGGCGGAGCGGCTGCGCAAGGCGATCGCGACCTGGCTCAAGGACAAGGCCAAGGAGGAGGACGGCCGCCCGGGCTGGAGCCTGATCCTCGACCACGTCAAGGAGCAGGCGGCGAAGCGCTCGAAGGCCCCGGACGGCAAGAAGGGCGGGGCCTTCGGGCTCGTGCAGCTCCAGGGCGACGTGCGCGCCTACGGGGCCGAGTTCCTCGACGCCGTGTGCCGCAAGCCCGACGGGGCGCCCGTCACGCCCGGGCACCGGACGGGCGTCGTCCGCGGGCCGGCGGGCTACCACGTCGTCGAGGTCCTCGACGTGATCTCGGGCGACGAGCGCCGCGAGGTCGACGTGGCGGAGCTGCTGCTCCGCGGCACGACCTGGCGGTGAGGAATGTGGGGTGACCCGCGGCTTCGCCGCGGGTCACCCTACATTCCCGTGTCGGGATGGGGCGTGGGGTCGGCCTGCGGAGGCGGCGCTGCCTCGGGGGGCAGGGGTAGGCCCTCGGAGGGCGGGGCGAGCGGGGAGCGTGCGGCGTGGGCGGGAGCGAGCCGGGGGGCGAGGCGCTGCCGTTCGCGCCGCCGATCTGGGCCACCTCGACGTACCGGTATGCCGACACGGCGGCGCTCGAGCGCGGGCTACGCGGCGAGCTGCCGTTCTACGCACGCTGGGAGAACCCGACCGTCCGCGAGGTCGAGCGGCGGCTGGCCGGGCTGTACGGCGCCGAGGAGGCGCTGCTGTTCGGCTCGGGCATGGCGGCGGTCTCGGCCGCGCTCATGACCGGGCTCGCGGGCGGCAAGCGCCTGCTCTGCCAGGCCGAGGTCTACGGCGGCACGCGCGGGCTCGTCGAGGAGGTGCTCCGCCCGTGGGGCGCCGAGGTGACCTGGGTCCCGATCGACCGCTGGGGCGAGGTCCTCGCGGCCGAGGCCGTGGCGCTCGCGCGCGGCGAGGTCGGCCCGGGCGGCCTCCGGCCGCCGGTGGGCGTGGTCTGGGTCGAGACGCCCGTGAACCCGACGCTGCAGCTCGTCGACCTCGAGGCGGTGGGCGCGGGCGCCCGGCGGCTCGGGGCGCTCCTCGTCGTCGACGACACGTTCGCGCCGCCCGTGCTCCAGCGCTCGCTCGCGCTCGGCGCCGACGTGGCCGTGGCGTCCGCGACGAAGTATCTGGGCGGCCACCACGACCTGCTCGGCGGCCTCGTCGCGGGCGGGCGCGCGTTCCTGGCGCGGGTCGCCGCGCACCGGAAGTACACGGGCGGCGTGCTCGACCCGTTCCAGGCCTTCCTGCTCGGGCGCGGCCTGCACACGCTCGAGCTGCGCGTCGCGCGCCAGGCCGAGAGCGCGCTCGCGCTCGCCCGCTGGCTCGCCGGGCACCCGCGCGTCGCCGCCGTGGCCTACCCGGGCCTCGAGGACCACCCCGACCGCGCGCTCGCGCGGCGCCAGCTCCCGCGCGGGGCCGGCGGCATGCTGAGCTTCGAGGTGCGCGGCGGGCGCGAGGCGGCGGTCGCCGTCGTCGACCGGCTGCGCGTGATCGCGCTCGCGGCGAGCCTGGGCGGCGTCGAGTCGAGCGCCTGCATGCCCGTCAACACGTCGCACGCGGCCCTCGCGCCCGCCGAGCGCGCGGCGCTCGGGATCGCCGACGGCCTCGTGCGCCTGTCGGTCGGCGTCGAGCCCGAGGACGCGCTCCGGGCCGACCTCGCGCAGGCGCTCGGGTAGCCCCGACCGAGCCGGCGGCTTCTTCAAGGGCGCTCAGGCGTACGGCAGGTCCGCTCTTCCGTTCCCCTTCCCCGCGCACTTCGCCGTCGGCGCCGGCGCTCAGCCCGCGCGCCCGAGGTGCGCCAGCCAGACCGCGCGGAACTCGGCGCCCACGTCGGGGTCGGCCGCGACGCGCGCGAGCAGGTCGTCCACGAGCGGCCGCACGTCGGCGCGCGGCGCCGGGGGCCGGGGCAAGCGGGCCGGGTCGGGCAGCTCGTCGTGGCGCGGGGCGAGCGCCATGGGCAGGACGTCGTAGAACGGCGCCAGCCCGGTCTCGCCCTCGTCCCCCACGCGCAGCGCGTAGTTCCCGAGGTGGGCGTCGGTGTTGCCGATCGCCGCCGAGAACGCGTGCACGCGCTCGAGCGCGGCGCGCTCGTCTTCGGTGAGCCAGCCCTCGCCCGCGAGCCGCGCCGCGACGACGAGGGCGTCCCGCGGCTCCCCGTAGCGGGCCGCCCCGAGCCAGAGCAGCGTGACGACCCCGGCGCGTCCTCCACCCGGGAGTCGATCGAAGCGGTCGACCTCGAGGTAGCCGCGCCCGCCGTGCTCGACGAACGTGGCCTCGACGGCCGCGAGGCCAGCGGCGCGGAGCGTCGCCGCGCAGTGGGCTTCGACGCGCAGGAGGTCGCCCCAGCGGGCCCCGAGCTCGGTGCAGAGCGGCGGGGAGAACTTGACGAGCAGGCCCGCCCCGTCGGCGAGGCGGAGCGTGAACTTCGGCCGTTCGCCGCCGACCGAGCTCTGGCCGCCGTCCGCGCCGAGCACGTCCCCCGCGAGCGCGTCGTGGTGCGCCCTGTGCTCCCCGCGCGCGGGCCCCGGGAGGTGCTCGGGCCCGAGAGCTCGCTCGAACTGCGCCAGGCTCTCGTCGCCGACGAGCAGGTTGCCCGCGAGGTCGTGGCCTCGCTCCCCGAGCGCGCGGAGGGTGTCCGCCGCGGTCCACACGCGCACGTCGTCGGGGAGGCCGAGCTCGGGGAACCAGCGCGCGAAGCGGCGCGCGAGGTAGCCCGCCGGGGCCATGTCCTGGAGGGCCCAGGGCAGGTCCTCCTCGACCCTGTGGTCTCCCGGCCCGAGGAGCGGGTACCCGGGCGCCTCGAGGCGGAGCCGCCTGGCGGCGGGGTCGTAGACCCCGAGCCGGCGCACGGCGCCGTCGCGGCGCACCTGGCGGATCGTGACCGGGACGCCCATGCGCGCAGCCTAACCGAGCGGCTCCACCCGCTGCCGTGCGCTCTCTGCTGCCGCGCGCTCCCGGGTCCAGCGCGGAAGGCCGAGCACCAGCCTCCCGCGCTACGCCCCCACGAGCCGCGCGAAGAGCGCGCGGCCCCGCGCCGGGTCGTCGGTGCCGTCGACGATCGCGCGGCCGTCGGCGAACACGGTGAGCCGGAGCCCCGGCGCGTCGTGGGGCGCGACGCGGAGCAGGAACGCGTTGCTCCGCTCGAGCGCGCCGAGGCCCGCGAGCCGGGCCGCGAGCGCGGGGAGGTCGACCCGCCCGCCCGGCGGCGGGAGCGTGACCGCGTCGCGGCCGCACAGGCGCGCGGCCGGCGGCGGCGCGCGCTCGAGCAGGTCCGGGGCGCGCGCGCAGGCCGGGCAGGCGGGGTCGCGCTCGAGGCGGAGCAGGCGGGCCTCGCGCGTCCACACGTCGACGACGAGGAGCCCGCGCGCGACCTGTTCGCGCCGGCCCGCGAGGAGCTTGAGCGCCTCGGCCGCGGCGAAGCCGGCCGCGACGGCGACCGTCGGCCCGAGCACGCCCGCGACGTCGCAGGTCGGCACGGCGCCGGGCGGGGGCAGCTCGGGCAGGTAGCAGCGGAAGCAGGGCGTCTCGCCCCACACGATCGGGAACCCGTGCACGGCGGTCCCGACGACGCCCGTGTAGATCCAGGGCACGCCCAGGAGCGCGCAGGCGTCGTTCACGACGTGGCGGGTCTGGAACCCGTCCGTCCCGTCGACGACGAGGTCGGCCCCGCCGAGGAGCGCGAGCGCGTTGCTCGCGTCGAGGTCCTTGACGCGCGCCTCGACCGCGACGCTCGAGTTCACGCGCGCGAGCCGCCGGCGCGCGGCCTCGGCCTTGGGGAGGCCCGCGCGCACGTCGTCCTCGTCGAACAGGACCTGCCGGTGCAGGTTGCCGAGCTCGGGCACGTCGCGGTCGACGAGCACGACGCGGCCGACGCCGGCGCGCACGAGCAGGTCCGCCGCCGCGCCGCCCGTGGCGCCGACGCCCACGACGACGACCGTGGCCGCGCCGAGCCGCGCCTGCCCGTCGCGCCCGAGCCCGCCGACGCGCACCTGCCGGTCGTAGCGGCCGGGCGCCACGTCGCCCGGGTCGTCCGACGCGGGCGTGGGCGGGCGCGCCGTGTCGGTCACGCGCCCGCCCCGGCCGGGCGGTAGGTCGCGACCCACAGCCCGTCGCCGAGCGGCACGATCACGCCGTGGAAGTCGGGGGCCGCCGCGAGCGCGTCGTTGAAGCGCCGGATCGCGAGCACGCTCGCGTCGTCCTCGTCGGGGTCGAGCAGGCAGCCGAACGCGAACGCGTTGTCGACGAGCAGGAGCCCGCCCGGGCGGAGGAGCCGCCGGGCGTGCTCGAGGTAGCCCAGGTAGCCCTCCTTGTCGGCGTCGAGGAACACCGCGTCGGCCGAGCGGCCGGGCAGCGTCGCGAGGACCTCGGCGCCGGGACCCAGCAGGACCTCGACGCGGTCGGCCACGTCGCTCCGCGCGGCCCAGGCGCGGGCGAACGCGGCGTGCTTCGCGCTCACCTCGATCGTGCGGACCTTCCCGCCCGGGGCCAGCGCGCGCGCGAGCGAGATCGCCGAGTAGCCGCCGAGCGTGCCCACCTCGACCACGTCGCGGACCCGCGCGGCGGCGAGCAGGACCTGCAGGAAGCTGGCCTGCGCGGGCCCGATCGAGATCGCGGGCAGCCCCTCCGCGCGGGCGGCCTCGCGCAGCCCGGTCAGGAACGGGTCCTCGGGGCGCGTGTGGTCGGCGACGTACTGCAGGAGCGCCGCCGAGTGCGGCGTGGGCTCGACCGACATGGCGACCTCCCTGGCGCGCCCCGGCCCGGGCGCGCGTCTCGTGATACCAGGCGCGGCGTCGGACGCGCAGCGCGTCGTCGGGTAGGGTCGAGGCAGGACGGGCCGGCGCGGTCGGCCCGCCGGCGCGGAGGCCCCCGTGCAGATCGAGCTCGAGCGCGCCCACGCCCCCCGCCGGTGCGCGTTCTGTCACGACGACCTGCCGCTCGACGAACAGGCGGCGGGGATGTCGATCGCGGGGGGCTCGCGCGCCCGGGCCGAGGCCGCCCGCCCGGGGCCCGGACGCGCCGGACGCGGCCTCGGGCCGTCACGCGCGCGCGTCCGGGCGTGCGTCGACTGCGGCGTCCGGCTCCACGCGGCCTGCCGCCGGGAGCTCGGCCGTTGCCCGACCGTGGGCTGCGCCGGACGCGCGGACGCGCTCGTGCCCGCCCGGTCCGCCCCTCGGGTCGGCCCGGGGCTCGCGCCCTGGGGCGCGCTGGCGCCCGGCGGCCACCGGGGGGCCGGCGACGAGGAGGCGCCGGCGGCGCCGGGCGCGCCGCGCCCGATCGCGACCCCGTGGGCGGCCTTCGTGGCCGAGGCCGCCCCGTGGACCGAGCTGGCGGCCTCGCTCGACGCGGCGGCCTGGGCGGAGCCGCCCGCGCCGGCGCCGCTGGAAGTGGGCCCTCGACCCGGCGGATCTCGTCCGGGCCGCGCGGTCGAAGCGCTCCGGCCGGCTGGCTCGTCGACGCCACCGTCGGCCTCGTCCGCCGCGTAGCGGCCGCGCCTGCGCGCGCCTGCTGCCCGGGCGCGCGACCGCGCGCCTGCTGCCCGGGCGCGCTACCGCGCGCCTGCTGCCCGGGCGCGCTACCGCGCGCCTGCTGCCCGGGCGCGCGACCGCGCGCCCATGCGCGCGAGCGCCGCTTCGACGCGCGGGTCGGCGAGCAGCGGCGCGAGCGCGGCCTGGCGCCGCGCGAGGTCGGGGCGATCGAAGCCGAGCGCCGCCGCGCGCTCGAGGGCGTCGATCGCGCCCGCGCGGCCGTCGGGGAGCTGCGCGCGCGCGAGCGCGAGGTTGTAGCAGTCGTAGGCCGCGCGCCGCGTCAGCTCGGGCGTCGCGCGGTCGTTGAGCGCGAGCGCGGCCTCGAGGTCCTGGGCCGCCTCGGCCGGCCGGCCGCGCGCGAACGCGGCCGTCGCCCGCGCACCGAGCAGGTTCAGGCGCCGCGCGGGATCGGGGTCCTCGAGGGCGTCGAGGGCGAGGAGGCCGTTGCTCGCCACGCGCGCGGCGTCCTCGTGGCGACCCTCGCGCGCGAGGGCCGCGGCCTGGTCCGCGGCGGCGCCCGCCTGGGCGCGCAGCGCGCCGGTGATCCGCGCGGCCTCCTGGCCACGCCCCTCGGCCGCGAGCCAGCGGGCGACGCGCCCCATGGCGCGCCCGAACCGCGCGTCCGCGTCGGGGATCGTGACGTACTCCTCCGTGTCGGGCCCCGGGGGCGCTCGGAACAGCGCGTCGATGGCCGCGGCCGCGGCGGAGAGCTCGCCGGCCTCGGCCGCCGCGAGGACCAGGCGACGACGGACGCCGCTCGCGAGCCCGCGCGAGGCCCCTTCAAGCGGCGAGCGCGCGAGCAGCTCGAGGGCCTCGCGCGGACGTCCGGCGGCGAGCTCGAGCTCGGCCAGTCCGAGCCGCGCGCGGACGAACCCGGGGTCGAGCGCGACCGCGCGCTCGAGGAGCGCCCGGGCCTCACCCTCGGCGTCAGGGGCCTCGCCGCGCGCGTGGGCCTCGAGGTGAAGCTGCGCCTCACCCTGCGCGAGGACCGCGCGGGTCCGCGGCGGGAGTGACTCGAGCACCTCCGCATACTCGCGCATCCGCTCGAACGCCCTGCGCGCGGCCGACAGCGTGGCCCCGCGGCGGCGCGCGAGCGCCAGGCGAGCGCGGCCGAGCAGGAAGTTCGCCTCCACGAGCCTGCTCTGGCTGCTCAAGGACGGCTGAAGGAGCTGGATCGCGCGCTCGAGCATGCGCGCGTCGGCCTCGAGGTCGGCCTCGCTCGGCGCTCCGCGCGCCGTCAAGGCGCGCTCGGCCGCCCAGACATAGGCCATGAGCGCCTCACCGAGGTAGGGGTGCTCCTCGACCGCGGACTCCGCCAGCCGGAGCGCCTCCTGGGGAGCTTCGGCCAGGTAGACGGCCGCGACGAGCACGATCGGGTCCGTCGGATCGGCCTCGCTCGCCCCGCGCAGATGGCGGCGTGCCGCCGCTGCGTCACCTCGCCACTCCGCGAGGAGCGCTCGGTGAAACCGGGCCAGGACGTGGCCACCTCCGCCCGAGGTACGGACGGCCTCGTCGGCGGCCGCGAACGCGGCGTCGGCGGCTTCGACCGCTCCGGCGCGAGCGCGCGCGTGGCCCAGCTTGTACCAGGCCTCGGCGAAGGTCGGATCCTCCCGCACCGCCTCCTCGAGGGGGTGCACCAGCCGCCGCTCGATCTCACTCGCCGGGATCGGGCGCTCGACCAGGTCGGCCGCGCGCAGGTAGGGCACGAGCGCGCGCGCGCGCCGCTCGGCCGCGTCGAGGCGCTCGCGCTCGGCCGCGCGCGTCGCCTCCTCGGCCTGGCGCGCGGCCTCCTCGGCCCGCGCCCGCTCCTCGGCGGCCGCGCGGGCCTCCTCGAGCGCCGCCGCGCGCTCCCGCGCGAGCTGGCCCGCCTCGCGCTCCTTGGCGGCGAGGGCGAACCCGGCCGCGCCGCCGACACCCAGCAGGAGCACGAGCCCCGCCGTGGCCGCAGCGGTCAGCTCGGCGTGGCGCGCGGCCCACTTGAGCGCGCGGCGCAGCGGGCCCTCGGGCAGCGCCTCGACGGGGCGGCCGTCGAGGAACCGCGTGACCTCGGCCGCGAGGTCGACGACGCGGGCGTAGCGGTCGGCCGGGTCCTTGGCGAGGCAGCGGAGCGCGACCGCGGCGAGCTCGCGCGGGACGGGGCGCCCGGGCGGCGCGACGGCGCGCGGGTCGGGCGGCGCGTCGACGAGGACCTGCTTGACCACGTTGAGCGGCGTCGCGCCGACGAACGGGGGGCGGAGCGCGAGCAGCTCGAACAGGATCGCGCCCAGCGCGTAGACGTCGCTCCGCGCATCGACCGCCTCGCGGCGCCCCTCGGCCTGCTCGGGCGGCATGTAGGCGGGCGTGCCCATGACCGCCCCGTCCTGCGTGACCTCGGCCGAGCCCGAGACGACCGAGGCGAGGTTCGAGGCGACGCCGGACGCGCCCGTCGTCCCGGGCTCGTCCGGCGCTGCCTCGCCCGGCCCCACGCGCGCGAGCCCCCAGTCCATGACGAGGACCTCGCCGAAGTCGCCGGTCATGACGTTGGCCGGCTTCAGGTCGCGGTGGAGCACGCCGCGCGCGTGCGCGTAGGCGACGGCGTCGCAGACCTTGAGGAACTGGCGGAGGAGCGGGGCGAGCTGGCCCTCGGGCAGGGCCGGGTGGTCGCGCGTCGCGCGGAGCACCTCGGCGAGCGAGCGCCCCCGCACGAGCTTCATGACGAAGAACGGCGCGCCCGTGGGCTCGTGGCCGAGCGCGTAGACCGGCACGATCGCCGGGTGCTCGAGCTGGCCCGTGACCCGGGCCTCGGCCAGGAACCGCGCGCGGGCCGCGGGGGCGGCCGCGGCCTCGTCGAGGAGCACCTTCTTCGCGACCTCGCGGCCGATCGCCGGGTCGCGGGCGCGCAGCACGCGGCCCATGCCGCCGCGGCCCAGCTCGCCCGTGACCTCGAGGGCGCCGCCGGAGGTCGTCGGCCCCTGCGGACCCTGCGCAGCGCCATCCCCCGGCGGCGGGGCCCAGGCCGTGACGGACGAGCCGGCGGGGGCCGCGGGCGCGGGCGCCCACGTGCCCGAGAACGGCGGAGGCGAGGTCACCAGGGCGTCCTCGGCCTCGCAGGCCGCGCCGCCCGCTCCGCCGCCTCGGCCCGAGGCCGCGCTCGACGCGGGGTGCGACGCGCCCGCGCCTGGCCCCGGCCCCGCGGGCCAGGCGCCCGCGCCGGGGCTCGAGGGCGTCGGGCCGACCTCGACGGCGGCGCGCAGGCGCGCGATCGCGTCGGCCTCGAGGACGCCGGCCTCCGCGGCGAGGTCCCAGGCTGGCCGCCCGGTGGCCCGCGCTCGCTCGAGGAGCGCGCGGGCCTGCTCGGCGGTGAGCAGGCCCGCCCGGTGCGCGGCCGCGAGGAGGCGCTGGCTCGGGTCCATGACGCCGTTGTAGCGCGCCCTCCGCGCGCCGGCCCGCGGGCCCCGGGGGGCCCTCGCCCGGCGCGCCTGGAGCGGCGCGAGGAGTCGGCGCGGCGCGCCGGGTGACGGATAGCCTGGAGTCCGGCCGCGCCGGGCCGCTCCCCCGCGGACCACGCGGCCGCCGACGCGGGCCGCGGGGGGCGACCCGGACGCAGGGAGGAGCCGGTCCATGCACGCGCCGCGCGACCCTGCCCGGTCCCCACCGACGCGGCGCGAGCCGACGACGAACGACCGGCCCCCCACGCTCCCCCTCTTCCCCGAGCTCGAGCCCGAGCCGCCCGCGCGCGAGGCGCTGGGCCCGGGCGCGTGGGTCCTGCGCGGCCTCGCCCGCGAGCACGGCCCGGCCCTCCTCGCGGCCGTGGCCGAGGTCGCGGCCGCGGCGCCGTTTCGCCGCATGCGCACGCCGGGCGGCCGGCTCATGCACGCCGAGCTCACGGCGTGCGGGCCGCTCGGCTGGGTCACCGACGCGCGCGGCTACCGCTACGTCGAGCGCGACCCGGAGACCGGCCGGCCCTGGCCGCCGCTGCCCGGGCTCGTGCGCGACCTCGCGCGCGCCGCGGCCGCCGAGGCGGGGTTCCCGGGCTTCGAGCCCGACGCCTGCCTCGTGAACCGCTACGCGCCGGGCGCCGGCATGTCGCTCCACCAGGACAAGGACGAGCGCGACCTGGCCTGGCCGATCGTGTCGTTCTCGCTCGGGCTCCCGGCCACGTTCCTGTGGGGCGGGGCCGCCCGCGCCGAGCGCCCGCGGCCCGTGCCGCTCGCCCACGGCGACGTCGTCGTGTGGGGCGGCCCCGACCGCCTGCGCTTCCACGGCGTCCGCCCGCCCGCGGACGCCGCGCACCCGCTCGCCGGGCGCTTCCGGCTCAACCTGACGCTGCGCCGCGCGCGCTAGAGGCCCGGCCGGAGAGCCCGCCGAAGTCCTCCGCGAAGCAGGCCTCGTCGCTCGCGAGGCGGGAGCACGTCGAGCGCTCCTGGAGGGACTGTGCCTCGCGACCAACGACGCGAGCGGCGACGCGGGCGAGCGGAGGCGAGGCGGCGCTTCCGGCCGGGCCTCGAGGCGTCACGGCGCGTCCGCGGACGCGCTCGGCGGGAGCGCGGCGGCCCGGGCACGCAGGGCGTCGGCGCGCCCCGCGTCGGCGGGGCCCACCCGGCCGGCCTCCACGAGGGCAGCGAGCGCGCGCAGGGCCTCGGCGTCCTGCGCGGCGCCCCCCGCCTCGAGGTAGCGCGCGAGCGCGGCGTCGTCGCCCCGCGCGCGAGCGATCGCCGCGCCGACGCGGGCCAGCTCGCGGCGGAGGCTCTCCTTCGCGCCCTTGCGGCCGAGGCGCGCGAGCTGCCCGTCGACGAGCCGCAGGGCGGCGTCCTCGTCGCGCGGGCCGCCGCGCCCCTCGTGGAGGAGCCCCGCGAGCGGCGCCGAGGCGCGGTCGTCGCCGCCCTCGAGCGCGCGCGCGAGCCACGCGCGGG
>JANJTH010000027.1 GCA_024711205.1 Planctomycetota bacterium
CGCGCGAAGCCGAAGCCCGTGGGCCCGCGCCGACGCCGCCCTGGCGCGCCGTCGCCGGGCGCGTGGACCGCGCACGACGCGGCCACGGGCCCGGTGCAGCCCCACCAGCGCTGCCCGCTCTGCCACGACGCGCTCGCGGCCCCCCACGGCGCCGCCGGGGCCTGCGCCGGCGGCCCACCTGCGCACCGGCTCGTCGCGTGCGTGGCCTGCCGCACCGTCGCCCACGACGCCTGCGCGACCGAGGTCGGCGCGTGCTCCACGCTCGGCTGCCCCCACGCCGCCGCCTTCGCGGCGTAGCGAACCGGCCAGGGCGCGCGCCCCCCGCGCCGGGTTAGCCTGGCACCATGCGCCCCCTGCGGCCGAGCCGTCGCCTCCCGCTCCTCCTCGCGCTCCTGGCCCTCGCCGGCTGCAAGGCCCGGATCGCGCTCGAGGTCGAGTCGGAGCCGTCGGGCGCGAACGTGTTCGTGAACGACGCGCTCGTCGGCCGGACGCCGACGGGCGTCCTGATCCTCGAGCTCCCGAAGGACGACCCGACCGCCGCGATCACGCTCGAGAAGCTCGACTGGAAGCCCCTGACCATGCTGATCACGTTCGCGCGCCCGCACGACACGGAGGAGGCCGCGCGCGCCGACGTGAACCGCTACAGGCTCACGCTCCAGCCTCGCCCGCAGTAGGCGCCTCGACGCCGGGGCGCGCCGGCCCGGCGGGCGCGCGGTCGGGCGCCGGCTCGTCGTCGAGCAGCGCGCGCACGGCGGGCGTGTCGAGGTCGTCGTACTGCCCCGACTGGATCGCGCGCACGCAGGCCCACAGCGCGAACCCGCCCAGCACGAGCGCGAGCGGGAGCACGACGAAGATCACCGACACGGGGGCGCCTCCACGGGCGCGGCCAGGGCCGGCCGGCGCCAGGGGCGCCCGGCGCGGGAGGCCGCGAGCACGACCGAGACCGAGCTGAGCGGCATGAGGACCGCCGCGAGCCAGGGCGTGATCACGCCCGAGATCGCGAGCCCCGCGCCCACGACGTTGTAGGCGAGCGAGACGGCGAGCCCGCGGCGGATCGTGGCCCAGGTGTGGTCGGCGCCGTCGACGAGGTCGGCGACCGCGCCGAGGTCGGGCCGGACGAGGAACACGTCGGCCGCCGCGAGCGTCGCCTCGGCGCCCCCGTGGACGCCGACCCCGACCGTGGCCGCGGCGAGCGCCGCCGCGTCGTTCACGCCGTCGCCGACCATGACGACGGGCCCCGCCGCGCGGTCGGCCACGACGCGCGCGAGCTTGTCCTCGGGCGAGAGCCCCCCGAGCGCGTCCGCCGGGTCCACGCCCACCTCGCGCGCGACCGCGCGCACGACCTCGGGGTGGTCGCCCGAGAGGACGCCCACGCGCCAGCCCTGCGCGCGCAGGCGCGCGATCGCCGTGGCTGCCTCGGGCCGCGGGCGGTCCGCGAAGGCCGCGACCGCGACGACGCGCAGTTCGCAGCCCCCGCAGTTCTCTTTTCCGTTCCCGTTCCCGTTCCCGTTCCCGTTCCCGCGGTCGGGCGAGGGCATGGCCTTCCGAGCGGTCGCGATCGGGCTCGCCGCCTCGAGCGCCGGCCCGTCCACGGCGACGGCCACCGGCGTGCGCCCTCCCGCCAGGTGCTCCGCGATCCGCGCCGCGGCCCAGGCCGGGACCTCGGCCGGGGTCGACTCCGGACCGGACTCGCCCACGGCGACCCAGGCCGGCGAGCCGACGCGGACGCGCCGACCGGCGACCCGGCCCTCGAGCCCCGCCGCGCCCCGGCGGGCAGGGCCGTCGCAGGCGGGCAGCGGGCCCGCGACGCGAGGCCAGGTGGACGGGGGGGCGAACGGGTCGGTGGGGCCGGGAGAGAGTGACCCGGGAGGGCTAGCGCCCTCGGGCGGGCGAGGCCCAGGCACGACCGCGGGACCGGGAACGGGAACGGGAACGGGAACGGGTAGGAGTGACCCGGGAGCGCTGGCGTCCTCGGGGCCGTCCGCGGGCGGCGCGGCCGCGAAAGCGCGCGCGAAGGCGCGCGCGAGCGGGTGCGCCGAGCCGCGCTCGAGCGCGAGCACGAGGGGCGCGACCTCGGCCGGGCCGTCCCAGGCCACGAGCCGCAGCCCGTCGGCGCTCGCGGCGCCCGTCGTGATCGTGCCCGTCTTGTCGAGCCACAGCCGCCCCCGCGGGACCAGCCGCTCGAGGACCTCGCCGCCGCGCACGACGGCGCCCGCGCGCGCGGCGCGGCCGAGCGCGACGCTGACCGCGAGCGGCGTCGCCATGCCGAGCGCGCACGGGCACGTCACGACGAGCAGCGCGACGGCGTGGTCGATCGCGAGGTCGGGGCCCGCGCCCCACCACAGGGCGACCGTCACGGCGGCGAGCACGAGCACCGCGGCCACGAACGCGCCCGCGATCCGGTCGGCGAGGCGCACGATCGGCGCCCGGCGGCGCGCCTGCTCCTCGACGAGGCGCATGAGCCGGCCCACGCGCGTGCGCTCGCCCGTCTCGGTCACGCGCACGACGACCCGCGCCGCGAGGTTCAGCGTGCCCGCGTGCACGGCTGCCCCCGGGCCCGCCGGCTGCGGGCGCGACTCGCCCGTGAGCAGGGACAGGTCGAGCTCCGTCCGCCCGTGCGTGACCACCCCGTCGACCGGGACCGGGTCGCCCGCGCGGACCTCGACGAGGTCGCCCGCCGCGAGCGCCTCGACCGGGACCTCACGGGCACCCCCGGCCGCGCCGGACGACGCGTCGTCCGGCGTATCCCCCGGGGCGTCGGCCCGCTCGACGCGCCGCGCGACCGACGGCGCGACGGCGTGGAGCAGCTCGGCCGCGTCGCTCGCGCGCCGCTGCGCGCGCCGCTCGAGCCAGCGCCCCGTGAGCAGGAGGAAGATCAGGACCGTGACCGTGTCGAAGTAGATCTCGCCCGCGCCGCGCCAGGTGTTCCAGGCGCCCCAGGCCAGCCCCGCGAGCAGGCCGAGCGAGATCGGCAGGTCCATGTGGAGCGCGCGCGTCCGCAGCCCGGCCCAGGCGCCGCGCAGGAACACCTGCCCCGGCCCGAGCACGGCCGGGACCGTGAGCGCGAGCGCGGTCCAGCGGAACAGCGCCGCGTAGGCCGGCTCCATGCCCGAGAACGCGCCCCCGTAGAGCGCGAACGAGAGCAGCATGACGTTGCCCGCGAGCGCGCCGGCGACGGCGATCCGCGTGAGCGCGGCCCGGTCCTCGCGCCGGCGCGCGTCGCGCAGCGACACGCCGCGGTAGGGGTGCGCGGGGTAGCCGAGCCCGTGGACCCCGCGGGCGACGGCCGAGAGCGTCGTGCGCGCGGGCTCCCAGGTCACCTCGGCCATGCTCCGGCCCAGGTCGAGCCGGCAGGACACCACGCCCGGCACGACCCGCGGCAGGCGCTCGAGCAGCCACACGCACGCGGCGCAGCGCGCGCCCTCGACCCACAGCTCGGTCCGCGCGCGGCCCTCGCCCGCGGGGCGCACGTAGAGCGCGTGGAAGGCGTCCTCGTCCATCTCCGCGTAGCGGCGCCCGGGCGCACGCCCGACCTGCGTGGGCGCGCCCCCCGCCTGCGAGGGCGCGCCGGCGCCCGCCCCCGTCCCCTCCGGCGCGGTCGCGGCGAGGAGCCGGTAGTACTCGCGGTCGAGCCCCTCGGCGCGCAGGAGCGCGGCGACGGCCGCGCACCCGTGGCAGCAGTACCGCCCGTCCGCCCCGACGACCGGCGCCTCGGCCTGGCCGAGCGGGGCCGCGCAGTGGTCGCAGCGCGCATCGATCTCGCCGGGCGCGCCGCGGGCGGGTGGCTCGGCCGGGCCCGACGCCCGGTCACCGGCAGCCTCCGGGGCGGCGCCGGTCGCCGGCGCGCCGGGGCTCGTCGCGAGCGCGGGGGTCACGGCTTGTGCCCCCGACAGCAGGCGGGGACGGCCTCGCCGGCCGACGCGACGAAGGCGACGCCCTCGGCCGGCGACGCGGGGGCGACGAGCGCCGCGGGCGCCGGAGCGGCCGGGTCGACGGCGCCATGCGCGGCGCCCCCGCGCACGTCCACGGGGGCGCGCAGCGCGAGGAGCAGCGCGCCCGCGACGACGAACGCGCCCCCCGTGAGCCAGGGCGCGTGCTGCCGGAGCCGCGCGAGCGGGCCACCCGCTGCGCGCCCGACCCCGAGCCCGAGCGCGAGGAGGATCGGGAGGGTCCCCGCCCAGAACGCCGCGAGCACGGCCGCGCCCGCGAGCGGGCCGCCCGCGCCCGCGCCCGCGAGCACGAACAGCCACAGCCAGCCGCAGGGCAGGAGCGGCGTGACGAGCCCGAGCAGGAGCGCGCGCGTCCAGGGCCCCGCACCGCGGAGCCGCCCGAGCGGCGCGCAGCCCGGCAGCCTGCCGAGCGCACGCGCGAGCGGCCCCGGCAGCGGGAGCCCGACCGGCACGCCGCCCGCGCGCAGGAGGCGCAGCGCCCCCGCGACGACGAGCGCGAGGCCGGTCACGACGGCCGCGAGGCGCCCGAGCCCGGCCAGGTCGCCCAGGCGGTCGACGCCGAGCCCGAGCCCGCCAGCGAGCGCGCCGAGCGTCACGTAGCCTGCCCCGCGCGCCCCGTGGTACGTCGCGTGCCGCGCCAGCACCGCGCCGGGCGCCCCGCCCGGCGCGGCCCACAGCGCCACGAGCGGCCCGCACATGCCGGCGCAGTGGAGGCTGCCGGCCAGGCTGGCCCCGAACGTCGCGGCGAGGAGCGGGAGCAGGTCGGTCACGGGCGGTCCGCGGCCGCTCCGGTCGGAGCCGCGGGCGGCGCGGGCGTCTCCGGGTCGGACGGCGCCGGCGCGGGCGGGCCCGGCTCGGACGCCCCCGACGCGGGCGCGGCCGGCGCGGGCGCGGACTCCGCCGCCGCGGCCTGACGCGCCGCGGCCTCCTCGTCCCAGCGGAGCGCGCGCTGGTAGTAGTCGGGGACGACCTGCACGTTGGCGCGGCTCGCCCCGTGGAGCATGAGCCCCTGCGTCGCGAAGCACAGCCCGAGCAGCGCGACGGGCGCGAGCGCCCAGCGTCGGCCCGACGCCCGCTCCGCCGCGGCCCGCGCGG
>JANJTH010000068.1 GCA_024711205.1 Planctomycetota bacterium
CCCGGGCCCCGGGGCGGCCGGCTCCGGCCCCGTCACGAGCCCCGCCGGCGCGCGAGCTCGCGCGCGTCGAGCTCGCGCAGGAGCTCCTCGACCTCGTCCGGCGCGCGGGCTGGCCCCGGCTCGGACGCCGCGAGCTCCCACAGGAGCTCGCCCGGCCCCAGGCGGGCGCCGGCCGACGGCGGGCGCGCGTCGGGCGCGCCCTGGCCCGGGCGCCGCCAGATCCGCACGGGGACCGACAGGGTCGGCGACCACCAGGCGTCGATCCGCACGTAGCCGGCCTCGCGCTCGACGCGGACCAGCCGGACGCGCCCGCAGCGGAACGTCCCCGCCGGCACCCGGACCTCCTCGAGGTCGGCGCCCACCTTCTCGTCGTCCTCGCGGCTCGCGCCGGGCGGCAACAGGTCGGGCTCGAGCGCGGGCAGCCGCCCGAGCCCCGGTCGGGTCGCGAGGTGCACGCGCGCCGCGAGCGCGTCGGGCGCGCGGAACGTCCCGAGCGCGAGCTGGCCCCGGCCCGCGTCGAGGCACTCGAGCGTGACCTCGCCCCGGCCCGCGGCGTCGACGCGCGCGTAGCGAAACCGGTGGCCGGCCTCGACCTCGAGCTCCCCGGCCAGCGCGAGCCAGTCGCGGTGCCACGGGTGCTCCCAGGCGAGCGGGCGGCGCAGGAGCGAGGCGAGGCCGACGCCGAGCGCCAGCGCGCACGCGCCGGCCACGACCGCGGCGGCGCGTCGAGACCACGGACCGGGGGCGGAGGGGAGGGACGAGGCTCGAGGCACGCTGGGAGCGTAGCCGGGCTGCGCCGTGGCCGCGACCGGACCCGGCGCCGCGCGGGCGAGCGTCGGCGCGCGTGCTAGCGTCGTCGTGCGTGTGAGGTCCGCTCCGCGCTCGGGTCGAGCTCGGCCGACCTCCTCGCGGGAGGGCAGCCGAGCTCGGCCCTCGCGCGTCGCTCAGGCGGCGCGGCAGTCCGCGGTCCCGTCGAGAGGTGCCTGCTTGTCCGATCCCGATCCGCCCGTCGAGGGGCCCGCGCCCCGCCCGCTCCCGCTCGGCATGCCGCGGCCCGCTCCGGGCGGCGGCTCGCCCGTGTTCCAGCCGATCGTGCGCGGCGTCACGGCCCCGGGGCCGAGCTTCCTCGAGGCCGCGCGCGGCCGGCTCTGGGTCCTGGCGCTCGGCGCCTTCGTGATCGTCGCGGCGGTCGTGGTCGCGGCCCGCGACCGAGGGAAGCCCGCGGGGCCGCCGGCCGACGCGGCGCACAGGCCCCCCTCGGCGCGCGTCGTGAAGGCGTTCTCGGCGGGCATGCTCCGCGCCGTGCTCGACAACTACGAGGCGAAGGCCGAGGCGGGCGACGTCGAGGCGCAGCTGATCCTCGGCGAGCACTACCAGACCGGCGACGAACTCCACACCGACCGCTTCAACGCCTCGCGCTGGTTCGAGCGCGCGGCGGCGCAGGGGAGCGCGAAGGCCAAGGTCGCCCTGTACCTCCTGCACCGCGGGTGCTGCGCCGAGAAGGCGCGCGCGTGGCTGCTCGAGGCGGCCGAGGCGGGCGACCCGCGCGCCACGGAGCTGCTCGAGCGCGGCGACCGCGACGCCGAGGGCAAGGGCACGCCCGAGGAGCTCGTCCGGCTCGTCGAGGGGCGGCGCGCGAAGTTCTTCGCCGCGCTCGACGAGAACATGGAGGTCTCGGGCGAGCTGCTCGCGTCGAAGGGGCTGCCGATCGACGCCGTGGCCCAGGATCGGGCCCGCGCGAGCTACGAGGACCGCCTCCTGCCGTCCGCGCGCCTGGCCGAGCTGGCGGCGGCCGTCCGCGCGGGCGACGCGCAGGCGCGTGAGCTGCTCCTGAAGGAGGCCGAGGACCTCCTCCGCACGACGCAGGCCGTCGAGTCGAGCACGAAGCAGTTCCGCCGCCAGCTCGAGGGCGACTGACCGTGGGCGCCGACGGCGGGGCCGACCGCCCCGAGGGTGACCCGGGTCCGCGCGCGTTCGAGCCGGTGATCCGCCGCGCGGCGGCCGGTGGGCCGGGGCTCCTCGACGTCCTGCGGGCGAACGCCTGGGTCGCGGGCCCCCTCGTCCTCCTCGCGCTCGGCGGGGTGCTCGCGGCCCGCTACGAGCGCGGTGTGCGGGCCCGGGCGCGCGAGGAGGCGGAGCGCCCCATGGCCCCGACCCGCGCCGAGCTGCGGGCGCGCGAGGTCGAGGACCGCATGCGCGAGGCCGAGGGGCTCGGCCCCGCGCTCGAGCGCGAGGGGCCGGCCGCGACCCCCGCGCCGCCGGGCGCCGTCGAGCGCGACTGACCGCGGCCCGCGACCGCCCCGGCCGCGGCGACGTGACCGCGTCGACGACCTGCTGGTGGCGTGGCCCGCGCCGCGCACGGCGCTCGCGCGTCCCCGGCTCGAGGTCCGCGCCGCGCCCTCGCACGCCGATCGCGCGAGGTCCGCGCGGCGCTCGAACCGTGCGCCGCGGGCCTCCCCGCTCAGGCCCCGCGGGCCAGCAGGGCGAAGGCGTGGGCGCACAGGCCGCGCCCCGCGAGCTGGCGGCCGGCCCAGCACGTGCACGTCGCGCGCGCGACGGCCCCGTCGTCGGCGAGCACGAGCGCGGGCACGTGCGCGCGGCCGCCGGGCTCGAGGACGCGGCCCACGCGG
>JANJTH010000084.1 GCA_024711205.1 Planctomycetota bacterium
CGCCGCGGGGGCGGCCCACGCGGGGGCGACCGCCGGCGGCCCGCCGGGCGCCGCGGGGTCCGCGACCGCCGGGGCCGTGGCGGGGGCGTCGTGGTGAGCGAGCGAGCCGGCGCCGACGACGCCTGGCGGACGGTCGTCCTGGGCGACCTCGCGCTCGACCTGCCGGGCCACGCGCGCGACGCGTCGACGCTCTGCTTCGTCCTGCCCGGGGCGCGGACGTTCGCGCCCACGGTCGTCGTCAAGCGCGACCGGCTGGGCGAGCACCCGACGCTGGCCGCCTACGTGGCGGCCGAGGCGCGCGCGCTCGCCGGGTCCCTCGCCGGCTTCGAGGTCGTCGAGCCCCCCGCGCCCGACGAGGCCGACCCCGGCCTCGTCCGCTTCGCCTACGCCTGGGGCCGCGACCCCATGCGCCTGCGCCAGGACCTCGTCGCGCGCCGGTGGGGCCCCGACGACGGGGTCCTCCTCGTCACGACGACCCGGCACGCCGAGGCGCTCGACGACCAGCGCCCCGCGCTCGAGCGGCTCGCGGCGAGCGTCCGACCGGCGCCCGAGGCCGGCGCGCGATGACCCTGCGCGAGGACCGGTCGCGGCACCTCTTCTCCGAGGAGAACGTCACCCCCCGCGGCGTCGACTCGAACATCGGGCCGAACTACGACCTGTCCCTCTACCACGAGGAGGGGGAGGAGCACCGCGGGGTGCTCGTCGTGCGGATGCGCCTCCAGTTCCGCTTCTTCGAGGAGGACGACCTCGCCGACCTCGTCACGCGCGCCCGCCAGCAGCTCCTCGCCCGCTTCGACCGCGACGAGGACGGGCGCCTCTCGAGGGAGCTGACCGAGGAGGTGACCTGCCCGGTCTGTCATCGGCGCACGGAGGTCTCGCCCTGCCGCACGGACCGCCCCAATGGAAGGGTCTGCGGCACGCTCCTCGACGAGGCCAGCAAGGGCGACGACGGGCTGCACTCGATCCTGGACGACTCGAGCAACCCGTCGGCCGAGGTCACCGCGGCCCGCCGCGTCGCCTACGCGCAGCTCGTGCTCGATCCGGAAGACCCGACCGACGGGAGCACCCCGGCGCTCCAGGACTGGAGCACCGGGGCGCGCCAGCGCTACATGCGATCCGTGCGCAACCACTGCTACAACGGCTGGACCGACGTCTTCCGGATCAAGACCGACCACCACGTGCCCGTGCTCCGCGACATCGGTGTGCGCATGGACATCCGCGTGACGGACGAGACCTCGATCTTCGAGCACTGGGAGGTGTGCGCCGTGAACATCGGCACGGGCACCGGCGCGGGCTCGGTCACCAGCGCCGTGTCGCGCCGGAGCGGCGAGGGCTACGTCGACAGCCGCGATGTCGAGGAGAAGTGGGGCGAGAGCACCCAGCGCGGCGTCGTCCACGAGTTCGGCCACATGCTCGGCCTGCCCGACGAGTACGTCGGCGCGGTGGCCGCCCACTGGGGTCGCGACACGCGCCGCCGGCGGCCGCCGGGGAGCATCATGCACGACGGGACGGCGATCCGACCGCGGCACTACACGCCGTTCGCGGACTGGATCTCCCGCCAGTTCCGGGCCTCGCTGACGCCGCTCAACCCGCGCGCCGCGGACGTGGAGTACTACGTGCACGCGCCGGGGGACCCGACGAGCGAGCGCTGGACGATCGCGAACGCCGGGATCTTCGAGGGGACGACGGTGCGCTGAGGTCCGGGGCGTCGAGGTCCGGGGCTTTGGGGCGCTCGGCGGCGCCCACGGGCCCCGGCGGGCACCAGCAGGGAGGTGGCGGTCATGCCGTGGACGCACTGCGGCGCCGAGGTGAACGACGACGCGTCGTGCCCCGGCTGCGGCCTGACGAAGGAGCAGTGGACGATCCAGTTCGACGCCGTGCGGACGTTCCGCGTCGCGCGGCGCGCCGCGACGCGCGTGGCGGTGCTGCTCGACGACGGCGCGGACACGCCGCTCGAGGGCGAGCCCTTTCGCCTGGCGCCCGCCGAAGGGGAGCCGACCGAGGGGCACCTCGACGACCTCGGCACGGCGGCCCTCGGCGGCGGCGGGGGGCGCTTCGAGCTGCCCGAGGTGCCGCGTCCGCGCCTCGTCTCGGTCGAGCCCGCCGAGGCCGTGGCCGACGACGCGGAGGACGCCCCCGTCCGGGTGGCCCTCGTGGCGGGCGCGCGGCACGTCGTCCGGGTACGGCGCGCGCTCGACCTCGTCTGCAAGCGGCTCGACGCCGCGCGCGACGGCGCCCCGTGGCGCGTCACGTTCGACGACGGGACGGAGCTCGAGGGGCGGCTCGAGGAGGGCGGGCGCCTGCACGCGCTCGTGCCGCCGGCCGCGACCTCGGCGCGCGTGCTCGTGGGCGACGCGGCGGACCCGGCCGACGTCGACGAGTACGACGTCGAGCTCGGCGCGCTCGCGCCCGCGCGCGAGCCGCGCGGCCTGCAGCAGCGCCTCAACAACCTGGGCTACGGCTGCGGGCTCGAGGACGGGGAGCTGGGGCCGGTCACGCGCGCGGCGCTCGCCCGCTTCCAGCGCAAGCTCGGCCTCGACCCGACGGGCGAGCCCGACGACGCGACGCTCGCGCGCCTGGTCGAGGCGCACCGGCACTGACCGCCGCGTCGGGCCCGGGGCGCGCCGGCGCGACGGGCCCGGCGGCGCCGAGCGCGCACGACGGGCCCGGGGGGGGGCGCGCGCGCCCGCGCCGGCGCCGGCCTGGCACGGCGCCGCCCGGCGGTCGCCGTCCGGCCCGCAGAGCGCCGTAACCTCTGCCCCGCCGCTCGGGGCCCCGCGGCCGCCCGGCGCGGCGGGAGCGCGCATGCCCGAGCCCTCGGCCCCACCGCCAACCCCGCCGGCCGGTCGCGCGCCCGGCGCGGGCCCCGACCCGTCCGCGCCCTGGGGGCGGCGGTTCGCCGCCTACCTCGAGGAGCGGTTCCCGCCGGGGGCCATGCTCGTGTTCTCGCTCGTGACCGTGGGCTCCGCGGCCGCCGCCTGCGCGGCGGCGGCGAGGGCGCCCGTCCGGCTCGACCTGGGGCTCGCGCTCCTCGCGCTCGCGCACGTGACGTTCCTGCTCCTGCTCCGGGTGCTCGACGAGCACAAGGACTTCGCGCGCGACCGCGAGGCCTACCCCGAGCGCGTGCTCTCGCGCGGGCTCGTGACCCTGCCGCAGCTCGCGCGCGTGGGCTGGGTCGCGGGCCTGGTCGGGCTCGCCTGCAGCGCGGCGCTCGGCGCCTTCCCGCTCGGGGCGTTCGTCGCCGTGCTCGTGTTCGGGCTGCTCATGGCGAAGGAGTTCTTCCTGGGCGAGCTCCTGCGCAAGGACGTGTTCTTCTACGCGGCCACGCACCAGCCGATCAACCCGCTGATCACCGCGTGGCTCGTGACCGGCGTGCTCGCGCGCGGGTGGGGGACGCCCCACGAGGACGCGCTCGCGCTGCCCGTGCTCTGGAGCTACGTGCTCGCGCAGCTCCTGCTCGGGTTCGGGTTCGAGGTCGCGCGCAAGGTCTGGACGCCCGCGGAGGAGCGGCCCGACCTCGTCGACAGCTACTCCGCCCACGCGATCGGCCCGCGCGGCGCGGGCGCGCTCGCGCTCGCCTTCCTGCTCGGCGGGCTCGCGCTCGTCGCGTGGTTCGTCGAGGACGTGGGCCTCCCGCGCTGGGTCCACGCCCCGCTCGGCGTGTGCGCGCTGCTCGTGGTCTCGACCGTCGGTCGGTTCGCCTGGGCGCCGTTCCCGGGCGCGAGCAAGAAGCTCGCGGGCGCCGTCGGCCTCGGCTCGCTCGTGCTCCACGGCGGGCTCGTGGCGGGCGCCCTCGCGCAGCACGGGAGCCGGGCCGCCGCCTGGCTGGGGGCCTCATGAGCGCGCAGGACGACCGCATCGCGAGCACGACCGCGACCGCCCCCGCGCCGGGGACCGGCGCCGCGGACGCCGACCTGCGCCCGCTCGGCCCGGGGGACCCGGGCGCGCTCGACCCCGCGCGCGTGGGCGGCAAGGCCATGAACCTGGCCCGCCTGAGCGCGGGCGGGTTCGACGTGCCGCCCTGGCGCGTCCTGCCCACCGACGCCTTCCGGCGCGCGCTCGACCCGCTGCGCGCCGAGGTCGAGGCTGCGCTCGCGGGCCGCGACCTCGGCG
>JANJTH010000453.1 GCA_024711205.1 Planctomycetota bacterium
GCTCTCGACGGCGTCGACCCGCGCGGCCCTCGCGGCGGGGCTGGCGCTGGTGTGGCTCGCGCTCGCGGCGCGCGGGGGCGCCCGCGGGGCGGCTCGCTCGCAGGGCCGCCTGCTCCTCGCGAGCGCCGTCGGGGTGCTCGCCCTCGACCTGCTCTCGACGGCCAAGCCCGCGCTCCGCGCGACGGCGCCCGACCTGCTCGCGCCGGGGCCGCTCGCGGCGGCGCTCGCGGCCCGGCCTGGCGACCCGCCCGGCGCGCCGACGCGGCTCTGGTCCCCGTCGGCCTGGCACGTGAGCCCCGCGGGCGCCGAGGCCGACCTGCTCGAGGCGTGGCTGCGCTTCCACCGCGACCGCGTCGAGGCCGACCTGGGCTACCTGCACGGGGTCCGGCACGTGGGCGCGTTCGAGACGGTCCGGCCGCGCGCGCTCGCGCTGTTCGACGAGGCGGCGGGCCGGCTGCCGCCGCTCGAGCGGCACGCGCGCCGTGACGCCGAGGTGCTCGTCGTGCCCGCGCGCGAGGCGGCGGCCTTGCGGGCCGCGGGCGCGCGGGCGCTCGGCGTGGACCCGGGGCACGGCCACGAGGCGCTCGTGAACCCGCGCTGCCCGCCCTGGGCCTACCTCGTGCCCGAGGCCGTCGCCGCGGGCTCGCTCCCCGAGGCGATCCTGCGCGCGACGGACCCTGCGCGCGACCCGCGGCGGGAGGTCGTCGTCGGGCCCGAAGGCGCGGCGCTCGTCGGGGCCCCGTGGCCCGGAGCGACCGGGTCGGGGCCAGCGAACGCCGGCGACGGCGCGCGCGAGGCGGCCGCGCGCGTCGTCGCCTGGGCGCCCGAGCGCGTCGAGCTCGAGGTCGTCGCGACGGCGCCGGCCTGGCTCGTCGTGCGCGACGCGCCCGCGCGGGGCTGGGTGGTCGCCGTGGACGGCGTGCCCGTCGCGAGCGCCCGCGCCGACGCGCTGTTCCGCGCCGTGCGCGTCGGGCCGGGGAGCGGCGGCGGTCCGGTCCGCGTCGTGTGGACCTACCGCCCGGACTGGCTCGCGCCCGGCCTCGCCCTCGCGCTCGCGGCGGCCTCGGCGCTCGCGGCGCTGGCCGGCCGTGCGCCGCGGGTGCCAGGGCCGCGCGGGGGCGCGCCGAACGGGTCGTGCGCGGGGGTGTGAACGCTCGGCGCGAGGGCGCGGCTCAGTCCTCGCCCGCGAGGGCGGTGCGGAGGCGTGCCGCGAGGGCCTTCGGGCCGAGCGGCTCGTTCAGGAGCGCGAGCGCGCGGTCGAGGCGGGCCAGGTCGTCGCACCCGTCGAGCGCGTCCTCGAGGGGGCGGGTCAGGACGCCCTCGCGGCCGCCGAGGAGCAGGCGGAGAGCCGCCCGGCGGCCCTCCGCCTTGCCCTCCGCCTTGCCGCGCGCGAAGAGCTGCTCGGCGGTGAGCTCACGCGCGGTCGGGGCCCGGAGGTTCGATTCTGCCATGATCGCCGCTCCGATCTCGCGCTTCGTGGCCCAGTCTATCTCCGGGTCGTCTTACAGGCGAGCAAGGTTCGTGGTCTGGACGGGACCCCGATGGTCGAAGGGGCGGAGGAACGACGTCCCTGGGACGACGGGGAGGTTGCGGGCGTCGACGAGCAAGATCCCCAGCGCGCCCAGGCTGGTGTCCCACAGGGCCGGCAGCGCGCGCTCCCGGAACCCGAAGTGGGCGAGGGCGCCCCGCGGCCGCCCGACGGACAGGACGAGCGCGAGGGGCGGGCGCAACGGTCGGCTCGACGTCGAGAGCCAGCGGGTCGTGAGGAACCCGAGCTTCATGACGACGGCGGCCAGGTCGCGGGGCGAGGGCGCGCGCGAGAAGTGCTCGAACAGGACCTGCCGTCCGTCGAGGTCGGCCCGGATCGGGCCCTAGCAATCCCTCGCCGCGCCGATCGTGATCAGGCCGTCGAGGAACCGCGACGACTCGGGGATCGCGACCTCGGTCTCGAGCCGTTCGTGCTGGGCGGCCCGGAGGAGCGAGCAGGCCCGGAGCTGGTGCCTGCGCACCAGGGGACGAGGCCTGCGCCCGAGCGGGTCGGGTGAGGGGGTCATGGGGCACCTCGCGGGGAGGCGCGACCCTACCGGGGCGGACCGACAGGCCCGGGGCGGCACATGTTTGTGTTATGTTCGCGTGACGCCCGGCGTGGCACGGGCACGCGAAGGACAGGCCGGTGCGCGGCGACGGCGCTCCGGCGAGGCTCCTACGGCGTCTCCCACCACGGGCGCGGGGTGGCCTGGACCCAGAACAGGTCGTTGAGCCGGCCCGCGGCCTCCTCGAACGACATGTGCCGGACGGCGCCGGCGCCCGAGTCGTGCGTCACGAACCGCCCGCCGCCCGGGTGCTCGGGGCCGGTCTCGTAGCCGACGAACAGGACGCTGTGGTACGACCCCGCGGCCACCGGCAGGCCGCGCGCGAGGACCTCGCGGCAGGCCTGCAGCTCGGCCTGCGTCGCGCCCTTGGGCGTCCCGATCGGCTTGAGCCAGCGGAAGCGCAGGCCCTCGGCGCGCGCCGCGCGGCCCTCGGCGAGCGCGGCCTCGCTCGGGGCGCGGGCGGGGTCGTGGGCGCGCGCGTAGGGCATGCTCGCTTCGCGGGCCACGCCGTGGCGCTCGAACCCGCGAATGCAGTTGTGAAAGAACTGGCCGTCGCCTGCGGGGTGGCCGGTCGCCTGGTTCGCGGCCCAGTTGAGGAACTCGACGCTGAGCGGGGCGCCCGCGCCGCGGCGGACGGCGAGCGCGAGCTCGAGCGCGCCGACGGCCGTGAACACCGAGCACATCCCCCGCCTGCCCTGCCGGCGGACGCCCAGGCCGAAGTGCGCGTAGGCCGGGCGCAGGTCGACCGCGGGCGTCGTCGCCTGGAGCGCGGCCACGACCTCGTGCGCGCGGGCGCCCCAGTCGGGCGTCCAGGGCAGGTGGGCCCGCACGGCGTGCGTCGGGTCGAGCACGAGCAGGCCGGCGCGGGCGCGCGCGCCGAGCCCGCGCCAGGTCGCGCCGTCGCGGTCGGGCACGAGCGGGCAGGGGAGCCCGGCCCCGAGCGCGTGGAGGTCGCGGGCCCGCGCGCGCGCGAGGACGAGCAGGCTCGCGCCGCGCTCGTCGAGCGCGGCGCAGGTCGACGGCACGGCGGCCACCGCGGCCGCGAGCGCGCCGTCGGGCGGGCGGACCGCGACGAGCCAGCCCCGGTGCCGGAGGTCGGCCAGGTCGATCGCGGCCCCGCGCACGTCGACGAGCCGGAGCGCGCTCGTGACGGGGGCGGCCCCGGGGCCCGTGGCGGTCG
>JANJTH010000456.1 GCA_024711205.1 Planctomycetota bacterium
CGTCGGGGCCCGGCGCGGCGTCGCCGCCGCCCGGCCCCTCGGGGGCGCCGGCCGCGGCCGCGCCCTCCGGGCCCGCGAGGGCCGCGTCGAACGCCCGGCGCCCGGCGGGCGCGCGCTCGAGCAGGGCGTTCACGGGGCCCCACGCGGCGAGCCGCGCCCACGCCTCCTCGAGCGGGCGGTCGGGCAGCGCCGCCCGCAGCGTCGCGTCCATGAGCCGGCGCTTGATCACCCAGTCGAGCTCGCGGTCGAGCGACATGGGGTCCTGCCCGAGCTGCTCGAGGACGAAGCTCCAGCGCGCGAGCGCGTCGCGGGCCTCGCGCGGCAGGTCGGGCCGCCCGCGGCAGTGCTCCCAGACCGCCTCGAGGTAGCGCCGCTGCACGTCGAGCGCCGTGAGCCCCGCGCCCGTGCGCCGGTCGCGGGCCACGACGGCGCGGAGCCCGGGGTCGTCCGCCGTCGCGTGGAGCGCGCCCACGGGCCCGCCCCGGAGCGCGAGCCCGGCGGCCACCGCGTCGAGCGCCCCGGCCTCGATCGCGTCGAGCACGAGCTCGGTCACGCCGAGCTTGAGCGCCTCGGCGTACTCGCTCCGGTTGGACTCGCCCGCGATCACGTGCAGGCGCTTGCGCGGCGCGAGGAACCCCAGCGGCCGGCGGTAGAGGTACTCCTTCACGTCGATCATGGGCCGCCACGGGCCGTGGATGAACGCGGCGACGGCCCGCCGGACGACGCGGGCCCGCGGGGAGAGCACGAACCGCCCGTCCGCCCCGAGCCCCCCCGCGCCCGCGAGGACCGGGCGCGTGGCGAGGAAGGGGAGGAGCGCCGGCATGTGGCGGCGCAGGAGCACGCCGGGGGCCGTGCGCGAGAACAGCCAGCCGCACACGCGCATGGCGAGGAGCGCGACGCGCGCGAACACGACGGAGACGAGGACCTCGCCCGCGCGCGTGAGCCCGTGGCGCAGCGCGCGGCCCGCCCCGTCGAGGCCCGGCGCGGCGCGGAGGAGCGGGACGAGCGCCGCGAGGAGCAGGAGCACGAGCCCGACCGCGACGAAGGGCAGCGTGACCGCGACCGCGACCGCGGCGGCGAGCGCGAGCGCGAGCGCGTGCAGGGCCCGGAGCAGGTGCTCGACGCGCCCGGCGGGGCGCTCCGCGCAGTCGTAGGACTCGTGGCAGCCCCAGGTGTTCCCGCGCCGGTCCCCGTCGTTCTTGAGCAGCCACAGGCGGCCCGGGAACCCGGCGGCCGCGAGCGCGCGCTCGGCCTCGGGCACGGCCGCGCGCAGGGCGAGGTCGTGGGCCCGCGCGTAGCAGGCCGCCTCGGCCCCGCCCAGGCACTCGGGCGTCGACCACTCGAGCAGGCCCTGCCGGGGGTCGTCGAGGTTCGAGACCTCGAAGTGGATCAGCGAGCCGTCGGCGAGGAACTCGCCGCCCTTGTAGTAGAGCGCCTCGCTCGACTGCGTGCGCTCCTTGAGCGCGTCGAGCACCGCGTGGAACAGGCGCTCGGGGGGAGGCCGCGCCCCGCCCTCGCTGGGCGTGAAGCCGAGCGCGTACTCGACCTCGAGCCCGACGATCCGGGGGGCCGTCACGACGGGGCCGCGTGGGCCGAGGGCCGGGCCGGTCCCGGGGGGGACCGGGCCGCTACTCGCCGCCGCCCGTGACCTCGAGGTCGAGCGTGTCCTGCGTGGCGGGGAGGCCGGTCGCGGCCACGATCCGGGCGACCGTGTCGTCGCCGCCCTGCCGCGTCGCCGGCTCGCGCTCGGCGGGGGTGGTCACCGGGGTCTCGGGGGTCGTCTGCACGGGGGTCATGCGCGCCTCTCGCAAGGGCTTCGGCCGGAGCGGTGGCCCGGAGCGACTCCGGGCACGCGTTACCTTGGCACCGCCAGGACCGCCTTGCAACGCAGCCGGCGCGTCTATACTCGCAAGGGCCGGCGGCGCGGCGGGTTGCCGTGGTCCCGGCCCCCGCCCGCAGGTCGTCACCCGCCCACGCCGAGGAGCACACCCGGTGCAGCACGAGCCCGCGGAGCACGTCGAGGCCCTGAGGAAGGCGGGCGACCTCGCGGGCGCGCGCGCGGCGCTCGACGCGGCGCTCGCCGACGGCCCATCCGGCGGCCCGACCGGTGCGCAGGACTTCGCGCTGCTCGGCGCCCTGGGGCGGCTCGAGCTCGACCTGGGGGACGCGCGCGCGGCCTGCGACGCGCTCGAGGAGGCCGTCGCGCGGGCGGGCGAGCCCGTCGCCGGCGAGGCCCGCGCGGAGCTGCTCTACGACCTCGGCCGGGCGCGGCGGCGCCTGGGCGACCTCGACGGCGCGCTCGAGGCGCTCGAGAAGGCGACCGAGCTGTTCGGCGTGGCCCGCCGCCCCGACGGGCGCCGCCGCGCGCTCGCGGCCCGCGGCAAGGCCCTCTACGCGAAGCACGACTGGAAGGGGGCGCGCGGGGCGTTCCGCGCGGCCCTCGACCAGCGGGGCGACGAGCCGCCGGCCTGGCGGCTGCACCACGCCATGGCCCGCGCCTACGAGAAGGACGGGCGCAAGCACGACGCCGAGGCCTGCTACGAGCGCGCCCGCGCCGCCGGCTGGGACGGGCGCGGCCCGGCCGACGAGCGCCTCTCGGGGGTGGGCGCCGCGCTCGCGCCGGCCGCGTCGCAGGGCGACGTGGGCTCGCTCGTCGCGCCCGACGACGAGGCCGAGCTGGCGCAGCGCCTGCGCGAGCTCGACAAGGACGACCTGCTCAAGCTCGCGGCCCTCGCGGGCGCGCTGAACTCGACGATCGACCCGGAGCCGCTCCTCGAGCTGCTGCTCGACCGCGCCGTCTCGTGGGTGCACGCCGAGCGCGGCTACGTGGTCCTCTGCCGCCCCGTGCCGGGGCAGCCGCCGCGCGTCGAGGTCCGCGCCGCGCGGGGCGCCGGCGGCTCCAAGCTCCAGGCGGCGGAGGACGACGTGTCGCGCTCGATCGTGCGCGAGGTCGTGCAGAAGGGCGCGCCGATCGTCACGCAGGACGCCGTGCGCGACGTGCGGCTCCAGGACCTCAACAGCGTGGCCGAGCGCGCGCTCCGCTCGATCGCCTGCCTGCCGCTCCGCGTCCGCAGCGGCCCGGCGCTCGGCGCCCTGTACGTCGAGTCCCGCGACCGCGCCGGCGTCTTCGGCCGGCGCGAGACGCTCCTCCTCGAGGCGCTCACGCACCACGTGGCGCTCGCCTTCGAGCGCACCTCGCGCTACCAGCGCCTGGCCGACGCCTTCGCCGAGACGCGCCGCGCCTTCGAGGAGCGCACGGGCGCCATGTTCGGGATCGTCGGCAAGGCCCGCGCGATGAAGCAGGTCTTCCGGCTGATCGACAAGCTCCGCGACCACGACGCCCCGGTCCTGATCGAGGGCGAGACGGGCACCGGCAAGGAGCTCGTGGCCCGCGCGATCCACCGGAGCAGCAAGCGCAAGGAGGGGCCGTTCGTCGTCGAGGCGTGCGGGGCCCTCCCCGAGGGCCTGCTCGAGGCCGAGCTGTTCGGGCACGAGAAGGGCGCCTTCACGGGCGCGACCGAGGCCCGCCGCGGCGCGTTCGAGCGCGCGGAGGGCGGCACGCTCTTCCTCGACGACATCTCGGACATGCCCGTCCGCATGCAGGCGCTGCTCCTCCGCACGCTCGAGACGGGCGACGTGCGGCCGCTCGGCGCCGCCGCCTCGCGCGTCGTCGACTGCCGCGTCGTGTGCGCGAGCCGGGAGCCGCTCGCCGAGCTGGTCCGCGCCGGGCAGTTCCGCGAGGACCTCTACTTCCGGATCAACGTGATCCGCGTCGAGGTCCCCCCGCTCCGCGACCGCAAGGAGGACGTCCCCGTGCTCGCCGAGGCCTTCCTGGCCGAGCTCGGGCGGCCGGCGTCCGACCTGACGCCCAAGGCGCTCGAGGTGCTCCTCCGCCACGACTGGCCGGGGAACATCCGCGAGCTGCGCCACGCGCTCGAGCGCGCCGGCCTGCTCGCCGGCACGGGGTCGATCGACGCGCGCCACCTCGACCTCCAGTCGGTGCGCCCCGCGAGCACGCCGTCGTCGGCCGCGCTGCAGGCGCTCCGGGCGACCGCCGCGGCGGCGCCCGCGGCGAACCAGGGCGCGGGCAAGGTCGAGTGGCGCGGCCACGTGCTGAACCGCCGGCAGGTCGCGCTGCTCGACTACCTGCGCGCCAACGGCGTCGCGACGAACCGCGAGTACGTCCAGCTCGTGAACGTGTCCGTCCCCACGGGCTGGCGCGACCTCAAGGACCTCCTCGACAAGGGCCTGATCCGCGCCGAGGGGCAGGGCCGCAACACGGTCTACCGGCTCGCGGACGAGGCCCCGGTCAGCAAGTCCGAGGGCGCCTGACGGGCGCGTGAGGCCGAGGGGCCGGCTCCGCGCCGGCGGGCCGTCACGGCGCCGTGGCGCTCACCTGCAGCGGGTGGTCCCACTCGTTCAGGTACTGGACCTCGTCGCCGGGCTTGAACGGCGGCGGCGCGTACCAGACCACGTAGTCGCCCGGGTAGATCCCCTTCGCGAGCCCGCGCATGTCGACGTAGTAGCCGTTCGTGCCCCAGGCCCCGGGCTCGAACTCGATCTGCTGCGTGGCGTTGTCGGGCCAGCGGTGGGTGAGGTCGTCCTTGTAGAAGAGCTGGTTCGTCGGGCGGCGCATGCCCTGGGGGATCACGAACTTCGAGATGATCGCCCCGTGGGGCCCGAACATGCAGTTCCACTCCGGCCACGAGCGGTCGAGCGCGGCCTCCTCGGGCGAGGTCCGGCCGTCGATGTCCACGGGGGTCTTGTTGTTCGAGTTGAAGAACTTCCACCCGGCCGCCGAGCGGGCCAGGTCCATGGTGAGCGTGTAGCTCGACTCCCCCGACTCGTCGAGGTTGACCGGGCAGCTCGCGTTCGTCGGCATGGAGACCTTGTGCGGCCACAGGATCACGTAGGAGTCCGGGGCCGAGGCCCACAGCCCGAGCGCGAGGTAGACCTTGAGCCGGTTCTCGGCGACCACGCGGAGCGGGCCGTCGATGTACCCCCCGATCTCGACCCGGATGTCGTTGCTCTGGCGCACGACCTCGACCCACATGAACGACACGACCGCGCGCACGATCGTGCTGTCGAGGATGTTCGGCCCGGGCAGGCCGCGCTCGTCGAGGAAGGAGGCGTACGTCGCGCGGACGGCGTTCATGCGCGACTTGTCGTTGTTGAACGTCCAGCTCGCGCTGCGCCAGGTGTACGTCTTCTCCTCGTCCCCGTGCTTGCGCATGTTGAGGCTCACGAGGTCGACGGAGCTGCGCCCGGGCGGGATCGAGGGCGCGTCGAACCGGAACACGTAGATCCAGCCGCGCCCGCCGTCGAGCGGGTCGCGCAGCTCGAGCTCCTGCGCGGCCGTGTGGCCCGGGACGAGCGCGTAGCGCTCCGGCGCGAGCCGATCCCCGGCGTCCTTGGCGAGCACGACGAGCTCGTCGTTCGCGTCGAGGTGCCCGCCGTCCACGTCGCGCGTCCTGCGGTCGAGGTCGCCCTTGTCGTAGCAGTACAGGCCGTTCGGGTCGCGCTCGTCGAACTGGTGCACGATCGGGACCGGGACCCCGTTGCGGACGGCGTAGACGCGCAGGCGCCCGAGATGGGCGCCCTGCATCTTCGGGCCCAGGACGGCGCCCGGGATCACGACGGCGTCGACCGTGCGGGTCAGGGTGCGCTGGTCGGGCGCCTTGGCGGGGTCGTCGGTCGCCTGCGCCGGCACGAGCGGGGCGAGCGCGAGGACGGCGGCGGCGCCGAGCGCGACGGAGGGTCGGGTCACGGGGGCCTCCGGGGAGGGTGCGGGCCAAGAGGGTAGGGGGTGCTCGGCCCGACGGCAAGGCCGCGGGGCCGAGGGGGCAGGGCGCCCGACCCCGGGGCCGCCCGCGCGCCCCCTGTCGCCCGCGCGCGAGGACCCGGGGTCGGGCAGGCGTGGGACGCCCGGCGCGCCGCCCGCATTCGCGCCGGCTCCGTTCGAATGGCGGCGGCCTTGCGGCCGTTGACGACCCCTGGGGGCTGCTGTACTTTGCGCCGCTCTCGGGGAAGGGGGACGACGCGCATGTCCGAAGGACAGCCGGTCCCGGCGCACATCGCCGGTTTCCGGATCATGAGCGGTAGGGCCCTCCGCTTCGGGGTGTTCGGCGCCGACTACCTGGGCCACAGCAACGAGGGGCTCCGCCTCGTCAAGGTCCTCCGGGAGGGCGAGGGGATCGTCCTCGCCGAGGAGGACTACGCGAAGCTCAAGGACGACGCGCAGCTCCTCCACTTCGAGGCGGGGCAGTCGCTCAGTCCGGAGGAGCGCGTCCTCCTCGCGCACACCGTCCAGGCCGCCGCCTTCGGGGTGCTCGTGGGCGGGAGCCCGCTCCAGAACGAGTGCGTCGAGACGACGCGCGAGTTCGACACCGACCAGAAGGTCGCGACCATGCTCCGCGGGACGACCCTCGTCCAGCGGGTGCAGCTCCTCCGGTCGCTCGCCCAGACCCTCGAGCGGCTCCACGGCGACGGGCGGACGTTCCCCTACCTGACCCCCTGGAACGTCGTGCTCGAGGCCGACCAGCCGAAGCTCGTCGAGGTCGGGCTGGGCTACAAGCCCGACGACCCGAAGTTCGACCGCGGGCGGCTGCACGACGACGTCCTCGTCTACCTGGCGCCCGAGGTGCTGCGGGCGATCGCGCAGGGGACCGTCGTGCAGGTCTCGCCGGCCGCGGACGTCTACGCGCTCGCGGCCACGGCGCGGAGCGTGCTCCTGAGCAAGGTGGCCGAGCCGGCGCCGGCGCCGGGCGCCCAGCCCGGGGCTGCGCGGCGGGAGCAGATCCTCAAGGCCGGCGGGCTCAAGGTCGAGCCGCACCAGCACTACTCGCGCGCGCTCGAGGCGCTCCTCGAGCGCGCGCTGTCGGTCGACCCGGCGCGCCGCCCGACGGCGAAGCAGTTCGCGGACGAGCTCGCCGCGCTCGTGGCGCAGGACCGGCTCGTGTGGAGGCCGCCCCCGGTCTGGCCGAAGCTCGTCGGCGTCGCGGCGGCCGTCGTCGCGGCGCTGCTCGTGTTCGTGTTCGTCGTCCTGCCCATGCTCGAGGGCGACCCGGCCGAGCTCGCCGCGCGCAAGGCCTACGCCGCGGCGACCCGCCTGACGGACCTCGCCGAGCGCGAGGCGAAGCTGCGCGAGGCCAAGGTTCCGGACCCCGCGACCGGGCAGGAGGGCCTGATCCCCGAGGCGCGGCGGCTGCTCGCCGTCGACGCGTTCGTGCGCTGGGCGCGCGGCCGCAAGGAGCCGCCGCCCGCGGGCGCGGCCCCCGCGGGCGGCGCGGCCC
>JANJTH010000155.1 GCA_024711205.1 Planctomycetota bacterium
CGCGCCCGCCGCCCCCGGCGGGCGCGCGTCCGCCCCCGCGCGCGCCGGGGCACGCTCGCGCCCGCCGGCCCCCGGTCCGCACCCCGGGCGGTGGCTCACTGCCCCGCGAACGGATCGAGGTGGACGCCGCTCTGCCCGAAGTCGAACTCGACGTTCTCGGGGGCCTTCGTGCGCGAGGCCGGCGCCGGCGCCGGTGGCGCGCCCGGGGCCGGCCCGTAGGGGTCGTCGTCGTCGAAGGCGGTCACGCCGGCGACCGGCGCGGGGCGGTGGCCCCGCGAGCCGTGCCCGCTCGAGCCGTGCCCGCCCGAGCCGTGCCCGCCCGAGCCCTGCCGCTGCCCCACGCCCATGAGGACGCCGGGGCCCATGTCCCCCGAGTGCGAACCCGTGAGCGACGCGCGCACCGCCGCGACCTGGAGCAGCATGTTCTCGAGCCCCGCGTCGAGGTTGCGCTCGGGCGCCACGTCGCCCGGCACGATGCTGAACCCGCCCTGCGTCCACGAGATCAGCTCCGCGAACGCGTCCATGCCGCGGAGCTTCTGCGTGAAGGCGGCCACGGGCGCGCCGCGCTCGAAGAACACCTGGCCCTGGCCCAGGGGCGAGCTCACGACCACCTTGACCGTCTTGCGCCCGAGCGTGAGGACCTGGAAGAAGTCGGTGAGCGGCATCTCGGCCAGGTCGCCCTGGACCGCGCCGCCCCCGCCCTGCTGGGTCGCCGTCGCGCTCGCGAGCGTGCGGATCTTGGCCAGGAGCACGTCGAAGTTGATCGGCTTGGCGAGCACGTCGCGCGCGCCCAGCTTGAGGCACTTGTTGAGCAGGCCGGCGTCCGTGCGCGTCGAGACGAAGATCACGGGGAGCGCCTGCGTCTTCGGGTCGCGCTTGAGCTTGAGGAGCAGCGACACGCCGTCGACCTTGGGCAGGGTCGTCTCGCAGAGGAGCAGGTCGGGCGGGTCGGTCGCGCACAGGTCGGCCGCCGCGGCGCCGTCCTGGACCGTCGTGACCCGGAAGCCCGCGGCGCCGAGCCGGAGCTCGCACAGCGCGAGCGCCGCCGGGTCGGGGTCGGCGACCAGCACGCGCGCGCCGCGGCGGCCCGACTCGAGCCGGTCGAGGTAGCTCTCGTCGCGGAGCGCCTGGAAGAAGGCGTCCACGACCTTCGGGTCGTAGTCGGCGCCGGCGCGCGACCGCACGAGCTCCGTCGCGACGACCTCGTCGTTCCCCTCGGCCGAGAGCGCCCCGAACTCGCGCGCGACCGCGACGACCCGCGAGACGATCGGGATCGCCGGGCCCTTGAGCCCGCGCGGCCGCCCGCGCCCGTCGAACCGCTCCTCGACGTGCTCGACGAGCGTCCGCAGGTCGTAGGGGTTCCGGAGCGCCGAGGCCGCCGCGAGCGCGGCCTGTATGTCCCGGCCGACCCCGCCATCCGCGCCCTGCCCCCCGGGGTCGTCGGCGACGCCGAACCGGAGCGCGACGAGGTTCGGCCCGAGCGCCACGAGCGCCGCCGCCGCCCCGGTCGCCTCGACGAGGAGCCGCCCGAGGCCCAGCTTGAGCGCCGTGAGCTCGGCGAGGCGCGCGATCTTCTCGGCCGCGGCCGGCCGCTTGCACGCGTCCTCGGCGAGCACGGCGAGCAGGAGCACCGCGTCGCGCGCGAGGTCGCCCACGGCGTCGCGCGCGGCGCCGCCCTCGACGAGCGCCGACGCCATGCTGGGCGGCGCGAGGATGTCGAGGTCCGGGCGGATCCGCTGCAGCTCGGCGAAGAACCGCGGGTCCTGCGCGCGGACCTGGGCGGTCGTCAGCAGCACCGTCGCCGTGCTCGCCCGCACGACGTCCTGGGTCTGGCGGAGGTCCTCGGCCTCCGTGACCTGGTAGCCATCGCGCTCGAACAGCGCGCGCAGGAGCATGCGGGTCTCGGGGTCGGGCTCGAGCACGATCACTTCGGGCATGGACGTCGTCCTCCAGGCCGGCCGCGCGCGGCCGGCGCGCCGCTACGCGAGCAGGTACTCGGGCACGACGATCCCGAGCTCGTTCGGGTCGACCGAGCCCGTGATCGTGCAGGGGAACCGACCCTGCTCGTCCTTGAGCGCCAGGTCGAGGAACTCGCCGTCCACGTCGACCCCGGCCGGCGAGCGCAGGACCGCCACGAGCGGGCGGCGCGGGAACTCGGGGTTCGGGTGGATCACGACGGCGACCTCGCCCGTCGAGAGCGAGACGACCGTGCCGGTGGGGAACAGGCCCATCATGTTCACGAACGCGGTCAGGATGAGCGGGTCGTAGGCGCCCGGCTTCGCCTCGATCATGGCCTTGAGCGCCTGGTCGGGCAGCATGGCCGGCTGGTCGTCGTGCGGGGAGGTCAGGGCGTCGTAGGTCGCGCAGATCCGCACGACCTGGGCGAACGGGTGCACCTCGGTGGGCGGGATCCGCATCGGGATCCGCCCCTCGTGGAGCGGCCAGTGGAAGCCGACGACCGCCGCCGCCATGACCTTGTTCGTGAGCTTGCGGCTCTCGAAGTGGGCCGTGAGCGCCCGGTAGGGGTGCTTGCCGAAGTCGGCCCACTCGGCGTCGCTCGGCGCGCCCTTGTTCGCGACCTCCGGGTCGCTGCGGAACGGCCCGAGGCCGTGGAGCATGCCCGCGAGCCCGAGCTCGGTCAGCTTGACCTTGCCGAGCCCGAGCTGGTGCCCGAGGAGGACGCTCAGGAGCCCGACGTTCGCCATGTGGTTGAACAGGTAGGTGTCGGCGTTGCGGACGGCCGTGAGCGAGAGCCAGCGGTTGAAGTACTTCGCCGTGAGCCCGACGACCTCCTGGAGCGCGCGGTAGAGCTTCTGCGTGAAGTAGCGGTTCAGCTCCTCGTTGCGGAGGTTCTTCACGTACTCGCGCAGGAGCACGAGCGTGCGCGCGTAGGCGAGCGGGAAGTAGGTCTGCTCGTCGATCTCGACCTTCTTCGCGAGCGCCTTGCCGGTCGTCTCGCCCGGGGCGTAGACGGCCAGCCGGTCCTTGAGCCCGAACCCCTCGAGGCGCGCCTGGAGCTGGTGGGCGACGTCCTCGCCGCCCATGCACTCCTTCATGGCCCCGAAGTAGCGCCGGAGGTCGCCCGCCTCGACGGGCGCGAGGAAGGCCACCTCGGCGACCCCCAGGCCGTCCATGGCCTTCACGAGCCCCTGGATCGTGCCGAAGGTCTTGCGCCCGCCGCGCAGGGGCTCGCGGTTGTAGTACAGCATGCCCTCGTCGGACTGGATCCGCATGGACCCGCCCCGCTCGACCCCCTGCGCCACGAGCTTCGCCATGCCCTCGAGCACGGGCTCGTAGGCCACGTTGTCGAGCTCGTACAGGCGCAGGAGCCGCAGCACCTGCAGGAAGCCGTTGCAGAAGGCGATCGCGGTCTCCTGCCCCGCCGCCTGCTGCGCGTCGTCGTCCTCGTACGCCACGGACCCCTCCCGACCGGGCTAGCGGCCCTTCTTGAGCTTCTCGAGCGCGGATGTCGCCATCTCGCGCGTCTCGTTGATCACCCCGCGGTTGAACAGCCCGCCGCTCCGCTGCGCCTGCTGCTGCAGGAACGCGATCGCGGCCTGGCCCCCGCACTTGAGCACGCCATCGAAGTAGGCGGCCCGCTCGTCCTTGTCGCGCTGGAGGAACGTCGCCGCCTCGATCGCCTTCTTGAACGACTCGAGCGCCGGCCGGTGCGCCGCCTGCGCGAGCTGGGTCGCCGCGCGCATGCGGTCGGGCTTGTGCTCGGAGAAGATCGACTCCATGAGCGTCTGGAGCCGGCCTTCGTCGGTCGTCGTGCGCCAGAGCTGGGTCGCGTACTCGGTGACCTTCCCGTCCTTGTGCTTGCGGGCCGCCCCGAGCAGCTCCTCGAGCGGCTTGCCGCGGACCTTCTTGCTCACGAGGAACAGGGCCGAGCGCGCGATCTCGCCCGGGACCGAGGGGTCGAGCATGGGCAGGAGCGCGAGCGGCTCGGCGGTCACGCGGTCGCCGAGGAACGCGAGCAGCGCGTCGCGCAGCTCCTTCGTCTCCGACCTGAGGAAGGCCTGCACGGCCGCGCTCGCGCTCCCCTCGCCGAGCAGCCCGAGCACCCGCACGTAGGCCTTCGGGCCGCCGATCGCCTGCCCGAGCACGGTCTCGGCGAGCCGCTCGAGGTTCTCGGGCGCGCGCAGGTAGACGAACGCCGAGCGGAACACGGCCTCGGCCTCGTCCTCCTCGTCCTCGTCGACGAGCTGCAGCTCGCCCTCGAGCCGCTGGAGGAGCGAGGCGAGCAGCTCGAGGTCCTTGTTGCGGAGCGACATCTCGACCGCCTCGCGCAGGAGCCAGCGCACGAGGTCCTGGTCGAGCACGTCGCGCGCGACCGCGTACCCGTCGAGCGAGGCCTCGACGATCGCGCGCAGCGCGCGGTCCGGCCCCCACGCCATGACCTCGCGCTGGAAGGCCTGGAGCGCGCCGTCGTCGATCGCGAAGATGTCCTCGCCCTCCTCGCGGTCCTCGCTCCCGGCATCGATCTCCTTGGCCCGCTCGAGCTCCTTGCCCCCGTCCGAGAGCTCGAACGAGTAGGTGTCGCGCGCGCCCGGCGACGTCAGGTTCTCGACGATCCCCGCGACGTCCGTGTTCATGTCGCGGAGCAGCTTGAGCGCGTCCTGCGAGAGGTAGTCGGGCTGGTCCCACTGCTCCGAGAGCGAGTTGATCGCGACGTACTCGATGCTCCGGAAGTCGGCCTCCCACAGGAGCAGGGTCGAGTCGATCTTCGTGTCGACGATCGCCTCGTAGAAGACCATGGCGAGCTTCTGCGCCTCCTCGACGGTCACGCCCTTGACGATCGCGATCTCGCGCAGGCCGTCGACGTAGAGCCGGAAGGCGAGGTTCTCGTTGCGGTTCTCCTCCTCGTAGATCGGCTGGTCCTCGACCGTCAGGTTGTCCTGCGACACGCCGATCCGCAGCACCTCGTGCATGCCGACGAAGGTCCGCAGCCGGCCCGTGAACGCGTCCATGGCGCTCTTCACGTGCACGTGATGGTGCGGGAAGAGCTTCAGGTTCGTGAAGCACTTCACGAACAGCTGCAGCACCTCGCGCGCGAACCACACGCGCTGCTGGTCGGTGTCGGTCGCCATGCGCGGACCTCCCTGCGACGCGCCGCCCCGGGCGGCGCCGCGGAGAATCTATCCCCTCGCCCCCCCCGCGGCCACGGTGTCCCGGGCCTCGCGCTCGGTTCCGATGCGAGCGCGTGGGCCGGGGGGCAGAGGGCAAGGCAAGGCAAGAGACAGGGTGGGGTCGCGGGAACCGCCGAGAGGCGGAGGGCGGAGCGCCGCCCGCGCGGGGCCGCCGCCCGCCCGAAGCGCCGAGGGCCCGATCCATCCCTACGAAGCGAAGGGGGGGTCGGTGGGGGCGCCGCAGGCGCCCCCACCGAACCCCCTCTTCGCTAGTCGTTGTAGCCCGGGGCCATGAGGCCATCGAGCGTGTCGACGAGGCCGCCGGCCTCGTCGCCGCGCGCGCCCCAGGCGGCCGCGTCGAACCCGTCGGGCAGCGGCGTGTCGTCGCGGACGCGCGGCGGGCCGGCGATCCCCGCGATCAGCGCGTCGTGCTCGCCCGCGCGGAACAGCTCGTACTCGTGGGCCATGAGCGCCTCGAGGTCGGCGATCCGCGCCTCGAGGAGCGCCCGGCTCGCCGGGTCGCGGGTGCGCTCGAGCGCCGCCCGCAGGAGCTCGACCTCGTCCATGAACGAGATCGTCCGGTTCCGGCTCGGCCGGAGCATGTCGTGCGGCTCCTCGCGGTTCCGGTCGTAGAGGTCGACCATGAGGTTGTGCCGGCGGCGGCCGTACTCGGAGAGCATGGCGTCGAGCCGGGCGTCGATCGTGTTCGCCGGGATCTCGCCCCGCTCGACCGCGGCGTTGAGCTCGGCGAGCCGCGCCTCGAGCCGCTTGTCCTCGTCGTGGATCGGCGCGAGCAGCCGGTTGCGGTAGTCGCGGTAGGTCCGCCCCACCGCGTCGATCCGGCGCGCCAGCTCCTCGGGGCTCAGGCGGGCCGCGTCGTCGAGGAACGCCCGCGCGTCGCGCTCGACCGCGGCGAGGGCGGCCTCGTGCGTGCGCGTGCGCGCGATCGCGTCCGTGATCGCGTCGTCGAGCACGAGCACGGTCGGGATCCCGGCCCGGCTCGTCACGGTCCACATGCCGCGCCCGGACGCCGCCACGAGCGCCGCCCCGGCCCGCGTCGTCCGGTGCCCCGTGTAGACGAGGAACGCGCCCGGCTCGCGCGCGGCCAGGCGGCCGGCGGCGCCCACGTCGCGCCCGAAGTTCGTCACGCGGCGCCCGGCGCGCGTGAACACGTTGCCGCCGCGCGCCGCGCGCGCCGCGAGCTCCAGGTCCCGGGCCCGGCTGATCACGCGCCCGCGGTGCACCGTCGCCGCCGCGCGCGGGAAGTTGTGCGCGAGCGCGTTGCCAGCGCGCGTCGTCGCCCGCGTGACGGGGGCCGTCACCACGCGCCCGGCGTTGCTCACGTGGCGGCCCGCGCTCGCGAGCGTGCTCGACTTCGCGAGCTTGTCGAGCCCCTTCGTGCCCGCGACGGAGACCAGGATCTCGGCCGTCAGGTAGCCGGTCATCTCGGCGAACTTCTCCGGGTCGTTGACGGCGGCGTCCTTGTACTCCTCCCACTTGGCGAGGAGCGCCTCCTTCGTCTCGTCCCAGTGCTCGATCGCGTAGATGATCCCGTTCACCGTGTCGATCGGGTGGAGCACGGTGTTCACGATCCCCTTGGCGGCCCCCCACAGCCCGAGCCCGAAGCCCTTGCCGAAGGCGAGCGTCTGGCGCCCGGCGTAGGCCAGGCCGTCGACGACGTCGCCCCCGACGCCCGCGGCCCACGAGACGGCCGAGGACGCCGTGTCGGTGACGGCGCTCCAGGCGCGCGCGTACCAGGGGCGGAGCCCGAACGGGTCGGTGAACAGCGCGGGGTCGTTCGCCGCGTAGGCGTAGAGGTTCGTGCCGCCGAGCACGCCGAGCGGGTCGGGCGTCGTGAACCGGCCGAGCGTCGGGTCGTAGCGGCGCGCCCGCAGGTCGTAGAGCCCGGTCGCCTCGTCGAGCGGCCGGCCCGTGTAGAGCAGGCGGTTCCAGGCGGCCGCCGGGCCCTCGGCGAGCGCCGTCTCGCCCCAGGGCCGGTAGGCGTAGCGGGCCGCGAGCGCGCCGTCGGCGCCCGTGATCGCCGTCACGCTGTTCTGCAGGTCGTGGTGCAGGTAGTAGGACGCCCCGCCGCGCGAGGCCGCGAGCGCGTCGTCGGCCCCGGGCCCGTGGACCCACGACGTCGTGACCTGGCCCGCGGCGTCGAGCTCGCCCACGACGTGCGCCAGGTCGTTCAGGTAGCGCGTCCGGCCCGCGGGCCCGTCGCGCCACAGCAGCGTCCCGTTCGGCGCGTAGCCCCAGCGCGTCGTCTCCCCGTCGGGCCCGGTCGCCTCGACGAGCTTGCCGTCGGCGTCGTAGGCGTAGCGCGTCGTCCGGGCGCCCTCGCCCGACCCGGCGCCGGCCTCGGCGCGGACGGTCCGCGCCACGAGCGCGCCCGCCGCGTCGTGGGCGAACCGCGCGCCCCCGGCCGCGACGAGGCGGTTGCCCGGCGCGAGCTCGCGCGCCGCGACCTCCGCGCCGCGCACGACCGCCGTCACGTTGCCCGCCTCGTCGTAGCGCCACGCGACCGGCCCGTCGGGGCCCTCGGCCGCGACGAGGCGACCGCGCGCGTCGTGCGCGTAGGTCGTCTTGCCGCGCGGGTCCTCGCTCCAGGCGACCCGCCCGCGCGCGTCCCAGCCCCAGGCCCGCCGGTCGAGCACCTGCTCGCCCTTGGCCGTGACGACCTCGCTCAGCCGCCCGCCCTGGTAGGCGTAGCGCGTCACGACGCCGTTCGGGTAGCGGACCTCCTTGCGCCGCCCGTCGGGCAGGTAGGCCAGCTCGAGCCGCCCGCCGTCGGGCGGGGTGATCGCCGTCACGCGCCCGCGCGCGTCGTGCTCGTAGCGGACCGCGCCCCAGGGCAGCTTCAGCTCGGCGCGGTCGCCCCGCGCGTCGTAGGCGTACTGCACGCCCTGCTCGAGCTCCGCGTCGACGAGCCGGCTCAGGCGCCCGGCCTCGTCGTAGCCGAGCAGGAACCCGCCGTCGGGGCCGGTCATGCGCGTCAGGCGCCCGCCGCGGTCGTAGTCGAAGGTCTGCGGGCCGCGGGGCGTGCGCCGCTCGACGACGCGCCCGAGCGCGTCGTGGACGTACTCGACCGTCTGCTCGCCGCGCGTCTCGGCGACGAGCCGCCCCAGCGCGTCGAAGCGCTGCGTGCGCTTGCCCGTCGTCGGGTCGTCGACGACGAGCGTGCGCGCGTCGGGCCGCGCCCAGGTCGTCTCGTTGCCGGCCGCGTCGCGGGTCGCCGCGAGCCGGCCGCCCGCGTCCCACGTGAACGCCAGCACGAGCCCGAGCGCGTCCTCCACGCGGTCGAGCCGGCCGCGCGCGTCCCAGGCGTAGCGGTGGACCTGCCCGAGCTCGTCCTGGTAGCGGACGACGCGCCCGCGCCGGTCGTAGTCGACGGCGAGGATCGTGCCGAGCGCGTCCGTGACCTTGCGGGCCCGCCCCAGCGCGTCGCGCGTCACGTCGACCACGCGCCCGTCGAGCCGCTTCACCTTGACGATCCGCCCCGCGGCGTCGCGCAGGAACCGGGTCTGCCCGAGCCCCTCCTCGTCCTGGACGACGACGTGGCCGCGCTCGTCGCGCTCGTAGCGCGTCGTCGCCCCGCGCGCGTCGGTCTCGGCCACGAGCCGCCCGGCGTCGTCGTACTGCCGCCGCGTGACGAGCCCGCCGGGGGCCCGCGTCTCGAGCAGGTTGCCGCGCAGGTCGTAGGTCAGCTCCACCACGCGCCCGTCGGGCAGCCCGATCCGGGTCGGGCGGTCGGTGACGCGCGAGCCGTAGGCGAAGCGGGTCTCGCCCTCGGGCCCGGTGCGCGCGGCCACGCGCCCGCGCTCGTCGTAGCGGATCGTGCGCTCGACCGGGGCGCCCGCGCCGAGCGTGACCACGCGCACCGGGCGCTCGCGCTCGTCGAGGAACGTCGCGGTCACGAGGCCGGCGGGCGAGGTCAGCTCGAGCCGCCGCTCGTCGCGCGAGACCGCGACCTGCCAGGTCTCGCCGCCGCGCGTGACGAGCGCCTGCCGGCCGATCGACGGGTCGGTCGACGCGAGGTACTGCACGCGGACCGGCTCGAGGCCGTCGCCGCCGAGCCCGACGACGCGGCCGAGCGCGTCGTAGCGGACCGCGCCGAGGCCGCCCCCGAGCCCGACGAGGCGCGCGCCGGCGTCGTAGCCGTACTCGGCCACGAGGTCGCCGCGGACGACGCGCGCGAGGTTGCCCTCGGCGTCGCGCTCGTAGGCGACGCGGTCGCCGCCGGGGCCGACCAGCGCGACGACGCGGCCCGCCGCGTCGCGCTCGACGCCGAGCCGGCCCCACGGGCCCTCGACGCCCAGGAGCCGGCGCTCCGCGTCGTAGGCGAAGCCGAGCCGCACGCCGGCCGGGCCGAGCCGGGCCACGAGCGCGCCGTCCGGCGCGAAGCGCCACTCGCGCTCGTCGCCGAGCCCCGTGAGCCGCCAGCCCTCGGCCACGCGCTCCAACCGGGCGGGGGGGCCGGCCGTCGCGACGAGGGGCTGGCCGCGCGCGCCCGCGCCCGCGCCGTCCGTCGGGGCGAAGAACACGCGCTCGCCGTCGGCGAGGGTCACCGCGGCGCGCTCGCCGTCGGGGCCCAGCTCGAGGTGCACGTCGAGCGGCGTGGCCCAGTGGAGCCCGAGCCCGAGCCGATCGCCGGCCCATGGCCGCCACGTGCGCCGCACGGCGAACGCCTGCTCGCCCTCGCCGACCACGAGGTCGTCGCGCCCGTAGAGGAGCCGCCCCGTGAGCGGGTCGACGTCGACCGCGTCGAGCCCCGACAGGTCGGCCTCGCGCTCGAGGTCGCCCGCGCCGAGCGGCCGCTCGCCCAGGTCCTGCGCCCAGGACAGGCCGGGCAGCGGGACCGTCATGACGAGCGCGAGCAGGCCGCACAGGAGCCGCTGGGGCAGCGGCGTCCCGGGCGAGGAGGTGAAGGTCCGCATGGCGTGTCCCCTTCTCGAGTCGCGGCGACGCGAGGCCCCTCCAGCCAGGGGGGCGGGCGCCGCACGGCCCGGATCATAGCGGCCGCGCCCTTGCTAACCCAAGCGAAATCGGGCGGGCACCCGGGCGGCAGGAGCCCGTGCTCGGCCACGGGCGCGGCCGCGTCGGCGCGGAGGGCCGGGGCCAGGGACGCGGCGGGGACGGCGCCGTGCCGCGGCGCCCGAGCTCGCGCTCGACCCCGGACGGCCGACACGCCCCGCGACCCGGGAGCCCACGGCCGAGCCTGCCCGAAGGGGGCCGGTCCAGCCGGAGCTCGGCGGCGCGCCCTGGCGTCGCCGAGCTCCGGGGCGGGCTACGCCGCGGGCGGCGGCGGCGCCGGAGCGCCGGCGTCCGCGGGGGGCGCGGCGCCGGCGGCGGCGCCGGCCGCGGCGGCCTTCGACTGCTTCATCGCGAGGTAGGCGCCCCCGCCCAGCCCGGCGAGGAGGAACACGCAGCAGCCGCCGGCGAGGACCAGCTTGAACAGCGTCCCGAGCAGCCCGCCCGGGCGCGTGCTCGCGGGCACCTTGTCGAGCCGCATGAGGTAGTACTGCCCATCGCCCTCGAGCGCGAACGGCGGCGCCGCCGGGGAGTTCCGCTCCTCCTTCGTGTAGAGCGAGACCCAGCTCACCTTGGCGAGGTTCTTCGACCGGTCGAGCTCGTGCACGGCGTAGCAGTCGATCTTGTGCTGCATGGGCTCGCCGATCAGGTTGCGGTCCTCGACCCGCCAGCCGCGGGACAGCCGCACGTGGAGCGCCTTGGGGAAGAACTCGTAGGCGCCCGCCAGGCAGGCGTCGTAGTCGTCGCCCCAGGCGTCCTTCGAGACCCCCTCGGGCAGGGTGTAGGCGTCGATCACGCCGTCGATGTGCTTGCGGATCACGTCGAGGTGCGCCTCGAGCTTGGCCGGGTACTCGCCGAACTCCTGCGGGAGCTCCTTGGCGAGGAGCTGGGCCGTGGGGAGGTACCGCTCGCGGAAGTTCCGGACCGCCTGGTACTCCCCGGACTCTTGCTCGAGCTCCCGGAACGAGATCTTCTCGGTCGAGCGGCGGCCCTCGTCACCCGAGAGCGCCTCGTCGAACGACTTCTTCCAGTTGCCGAGGATCCGCTGCTTCCAGAGCTCGAGCTTCGCGAGGTGGTCGACGAGCTGGCGGTGGTAATACCAGGGCTGGAGCTCGCCCTTGCCGTCCGGGCGCTGCCCCGTGTCGACGACCTTCACGAGCGAGCCGCGGACCCGCTGCTCGGCGCCGAACTTCTTGGCGATCGCGTCCTGCCACTGGCGGTCGTTGGGGCCCCAGTCGGCCTCGAGCGCGGCGATCAGCTCCTTGGCCCTGGGGAGCGCCTCGCGCTCGAGCTTGCCGAGGACGGCGAGCTTCTTCGCGAGCTCGTCGCCCGTGGGCACCGAGTACGAGCTGCCCGACATCTCGCGGATGAACTCGCCGCCCTCCTCGCCGATCCGGGTCATGACCTCGAAGGCCTGCGTCCAGCGCGCGACGTGGTCGGGCGGGGCCTTCCCGTCCTGCGCGGCGGCGGGGGCGGCGGCGAGGACGACGAGCGCGAGGCAGAAGGGGGGGACGGTCCGGCGCACGGGGCGCTCCTCTTCACCCGCGCGGCGGGAGGCGCGCGGGGCGCGCAGGATACGCGACCGCGAAGGCGCGAGGGGCGAGGTGCGCGCGCGGTCGCGAGGGCCGCGCGTGCACGGGGCGCTCGAGCGGCCGCCCGCCCTCGCCCGGGCCTCGAGCCCGCCTGGCGCGCGGACGCGCGCTACTCGGCGGCGAGCTGCTCCACGAGCGCCGCGACCCAGGGCGCGTCGGCCGGGAGGCACACGACGCCCACCCGCGCGCCGGGGACGCGGACGACGACGCCGAGCGGCGCCGCGCGCCCGAGCCGCTCGTGCGCCTGGAGCGTGGCCGCGAGGGCGGCGGCGAGCTCGTCCGGCTCGCCTCGGACCGGGAGCACGAGCAGCGACGGGGCCTCGCCGGCCCCGGGGACGTCGAGGGCGCGCACGAGCGCGGCGGCGGCCTCGACGTGCTCTGCCCGCCCGGAGACCGCGACCTGGCGCGTGCGCGGATCGGCGACCACGCGGAGCCCGGGCGCCCCGGCCCCGGGCGTCGGCTGGCCGGGCGGGCCGAGCAGGCGCACGAGGGCGCGGGCGACCTCGTGCGGGTCGGCGTGCGCGAGCGGGAAGGCGCGCCCGGCGACGTCGCGCGGCGCCCGGTCGAGCTGCCGGACCAGCTCGACGTAGTAGCGGACCTGCGGCGCGAGGTCGACGATCACGATCGCCTCGACGCCGGGCGCGTGGAGCACGTTCCCCACCCGGTTCGCGTCGCGGGTCAGCAGCCCGCGCAGGAGCGTGAAGATCGCCGGCCCCGCCCCGGGGTTCGCGAGCGGGACGACGGTCGTCACGAGCTCGCTCGCGTCCGGGATCGCGTCGGGGGGCACGTGCCGCCAGGGCGGGGTCTCGCGGTGGGGAAGGTTCCGGCGGTGATGCGCGCGCAGGACGCCGCCGCCGTCGACGACCACGACCTCGAGCTGCTCGAGGATCGCCCGCAGCGCGGCCCAGGTCAGCGGACGGTCGGGCGCGCGCGAGAACGCGACGCGGATCTGCTCGACCTGGGGATCGACCCACAGGGTGCGGCCGAGGCCCCGCGCGGCGGCCCGCAGCGCGGTCGGGGCGGGCGGGGGGGGCCGCGCCGGGGCGGGGCGCCGCGCCCCCCCCCGCGGGGGGGGGGCGCGCGGCCGCGGCCCCCCGCCCCCCCGGCCCGCGGCG
>JANJTH010000192.1 GCA_024711205.1 Planctomycetota bacterium
GGGTCGCCCTCGGCGAGGTCGGCCAGGGCCGCGGCGAGCTGCGCGTGCCGGGCCTGCGGGGTCGCGCCGTCCGGCTCGAGGTCGGCGGCGCGCCGCCAGCACGGACGCGCCGCCGCGACGTCACCCCGCTCGAGGTGCACCTCGGCCGCCGCCCCGTGCACGCGCGCGACGTCGGGGAAGCGCGCCGCCAGCGCCTCGACCGTCCGCCGCGCGTCGTCGCGCCGGCCGAGCCCGAGCAGCGTGCCGACGAGCCGGAGCGAGGGCTCGAGCTCGTCGGGCGCCGCGCCGGCGGCGGCCAAGGCCTCGGCGACCTGCGCGCACGCGTGCTCCTGCCAGGCGGCCAGCGGTACGGCCCTGTGCCACGTGCACGCCTTGCACTGGTCGAGGATCTGCTTGCGCCCGAGCGGGATCAGCGGGACGAAGAGCACGACGAACCACAGCCGGGTCTCGTAGTCCTCGAGCGGGCCCACGCGGCCGCAGTGCTCGCAGCGGGCCTCGCGCCGCTGCAGGGCCCCGCGCCCCCAGTAGCGCGTCCCGACCCCGTTGATCGTCCCCGGCACGGGCCACCCCCGGCGCCGACCGCCGCCCAGGCCGCGCGGTCGCCGGGATCATGGCACGGGCGGCGGCCCCGCGCCGGCGGGCGGCGCCGCGCCCGCCCGGAGCGCGCCGCGGACCTCGAACCCGAACAGGTCCGGGCGGCGGTCGCGGCGCTGCCGCACGCTCCCCGCGTTGACGGCCTCCTCGAGCGCCTCGAGGTCGAGGTCGGTCGTGATCACGGTCTCGACGTTCGCGTCCGCCTCGACGAGGACCCCGTCGCGCGCGAACGTGAAGTCGGACGGCGAGAGCACCGCGGACTTCGCGTACTGGATGTCCATGTTCTCCGTGTCGGGCAGGTTGCCGACGTTGCCCGCGAGCGCCACGTAGACCTGGTTCTCGACCGCGCGGGCCTGCGCGCAGTAGCGCACGCGGAGGTAGGCCTGCCGGTCGTCCGTGCAGAACGGCACGAAGATCACCTCGGCGCCCAGGTCGGTGAGGTGTCGCGCGGCCTCGGGGAACTCGACGTCGTAGCAGATCAGGATCCCGACCCGGACCTTCGGCGTGTCGAACACGCGCAGCGTGCTCCCGCCCTCGATCCCCCACCAGCGCCGCTCGTTCGGCGTGATGTGCAGCTTCGGCTGGCGGTGCCGCGTCCCGTCCGGCATGTAGAGCGTCGCCACGTTCTCGATCCGGTCGCCCGCCTGCGTGGGGTGGCTGCCGCCGACGACGGCGACCTGGAACTCGCGGGCGAGCTCGCCCAGGAGGTCCTCGATCCGCGGCGCCTGCGCCGTGAGCTGCCGGATCGCCTCCTGGGGCGAGCGCGCGTCCTGGCAGCTCATGAGCTGGGCCGCGAACAGCTCGGGGAACACGACGAAGTCCGACTCGTAGCCGGCCGCGACGTCGACGTAGTAGCGGACCTGGCGGGCGAACCCCTCGAAGTCGCGGACCTTCCGCATCCGGTACTGCACGCACGAGACGCGGATCGCGCGCGGCTTGCGGTGCCGCGGCCGCCAGGCCGGGTCGAGCCACTCGAGGAACGTGCCCCAGCCGAGGCTGCGCGGGTCGTCGAGGTAGCTCGGGATCACCTTCTCGAGCCGGAACCCCTGCGCGAGCTGGAAGGAGAGCACGTCGTCGTGGAGCTCGCCCGCGGCGACGCGGCGCGCGTACTCCTCGGCCGGGATCGGGTCCTGCGCGTGGTGCGCGGCGTAGCCGTGGAGGCGCCCGCCGAGGACGATCCGGCGCAGGCGCAGGCGGCGGCACAGCGCGCGGCGCGCCGCGTAGAGCGCCGCGCCGACGCCGCGCCGGCGCCAGGCCGGGTCGACGACGACCGCGGCGCCGTAGAGCGTGTCGCCGAACGGGTCGTGGTTGAAGAACATGCCGTGGTCGGTGATCCCGTGCCACGTGTGGTCGCGGTGGGGGTCGCGCCCGAGCGAGACGACGAGGCTGCTCGCGGCGCCCACGAGCCGGCCGTCGACCTCGGCCACGAGCTGGCCCTCGGGGAACACGCGCAGGTGGCTCTCGAGCTGGCGCGGCCGCCACACGACGTGCTCCTCGGCGGGGTCGGGGTAGGCGCGGGCGTCGAGCGCGCAGAGCGCGTCGACGTCGGCGAGCGTGGCCGGGCGGACGTGCGCCGCCGCGGGCGGCTCGGGGCGATCGGTCACGGGGCCTCCTGGGGGCCATCATGCACGGCGAGGGGGCGGGGGCGCCCGCGCGCGCGATCCGCGCTAGAGTCGGGGCGTGGGCACGCCGCAGGAGCCGCCGCGCGCGATCGGCCCGTACGAGGTGCTGTCGCGCCTCGGCGAGGGCGCGGGCGGCGGGGTCTACCTGGTGCGGCGCGCCGGGCTCGAGCGGGCGCTCGCGCTCGAGGTCCTGCCGCCCGGGCTGGACGCCGAGGGGGTCGCGCGTGTCCGCCGGGCGGCGCAGGCGGCGTCGCGCGTCGACCACCCGGCCGTGGCGCGGGTCCTCGACGCGGGCGAGGAGCCGGGGCGCGCCTGGCTCGTCGCGGAGCACGTCCCGGGGCCGACGCTCGAGGCGCGGCTCGCGCGCGGGCCGCTCCCGCCCGCGGAGGCGGCCCGCGTCGTCGCGGCGGTCGCCGAGGCGGTCGAGGCGGCGCACGCGGCCGGGGTCGTGCACGGCGGCCTCGGGGCCCGGTGCGTGGTCCTCGACGCGCGCGACGGCCGCCCGAAGCTGACCGGCCTCGCGCGCGCGCACGACCCGGCGACGGCGCGGCCCGGGGCGGCGCCCGAGCAGGTCCGCGGCGAGCCGGCGACCCCGGGTGCGGACGTGTACGCGCTGGGGGCGCTCCTCCACGAGGCCCTGACCGGGAGGCCCCCGTTCGGGGGCGGGGGCGCGGACGACCTCGCCCGGCAGATCCTGGCCGGGAGGCCCGCCCCGCCCCGGGCGGCGCGCCCCGAGCTCGACCCGGCGCTCGAGGCGGTCTGCCTGGGGGCCATGGCGCGGGACCCGGGCGCGCGACCGCCCTCGGCGGGCGCGCTCGCCCGCGCGCTCGCGCCGTTCGCCGGCGCGGCC
>JANJTH010000194.1 GCA_024711205.1 Planctomycetota bacterium
CGAGGCCCCGGCGCTCCGGCTCCGCCTCGAGGCCCCGGCCGAGGACGCGCTCGTCGAGGGCGAGCGCGTCGCCGTCGCCGGGCGCGTCGAGGGGGCCGCGGCCTGGACGCGCGTGACGGCGCGGATCGCCCCGGCGCCCGGGCCGGACGGGGTCGCCGCGGCCGAGGCCACGGCGCGCGTCGCCCCCGGCGAGGCGTTCGCGCTCGAGGTCCCGCTCGCCCCCGGCGCCCACCGGCTCGAGGTCGAGGCCCAGGACGCGCGCGGCGCGCGCGCGGCGCCGATCACGCGGCGCGTGCGCCGGCTCGACGCGCCGCGCTGGGTGGTCGAGCTCCCGCGCGCGGAGCGCCCGCCGCTCCCCCTCCCGCCCGGGCTCGCCTGGGGCGACGCGCCGGGACGGGTCACGAACGCCCGCGACGGGAGCGCGCTCGTGTGGGTGCCCCCGGGCACGTTCCGCATGGGTGACCCCGCCCCGCCCGAGCCCGACGACCCGGCGGCCCCCGCGCACGAGGTCGTGCGCTCGCGCGGCGTGTGGCTCGGGCTCCACGAGGTGACCTGGCGCCGCTACCGGCGGTTCTGCGCCGCGACGGGGCGCCCGCCGCCGCCCGAGGTCGTCGAGGCGGGGCCCGAGCATCCCGTCGTCGCCGTGAGCTGGGAGGACGCCGTGGCCTACTGCGCCTGGGCCGGCGGGCGCCTGCCCACCGAGGCGGAGTGGGAGCACGCCGCGCGCGGGCCGGGCGGCGGGCGCTGGCCCTGGGGGGAGGCCCCCGCGGACGGCCGCCGCGCGAACCTGCTCCGCGACGACCCGTTCGAGCAGACGGCGCCCGTCGGGAGCTTCCCGGGCGGCGCCGCGGCCTGCGGCGCCCTCGACCTGATCGGCAACGTCTGGGAGTGGGTCCACGACGGCCTCGCTCCCTACCCGCGTGACGTGGCGGTGGACCCGCGGGGACCCGACGACGCGCCCACCCGCGTCCAGCGCGGCGGCGCCTGGACGTCGACCGTCGAGCAGACCGACGCGCTGACGCGCTCGCACGCGGCCCCCGACTACCGGAGCACGAGCGTCGGCTTCCGCCTCGCGGTGGACCCGGGCGGGCCCTGACGGCGGCGTGCGACCCACGCAGGGCGGCGCGGCCCGTCAGCGCAGGTGGGTCGCGACCTGGCCCACGACCAGGGCCACGAACAGGCAGGCGAGGAGCACGACGAGCGGGACCCACCACACCGCGACGACGAACGCCCGGAGCGTGCTCAGCCCGTGCGCGCGGCGGACCCCGGCCGTGAGGAGCACGACCCCCGCGAGCGGCGCGAGCGTCCCGCCCACGCCCGGGAGGGCCTGGAGGACCTTGGCCCCCGCGGCGTACGCGGTGACGCGGAGCGTGGCCTCGAAGCTCCCGTGGCCGCCGAGCGCCCGGGCCACGGCGTGGCCGAGCGCCGACGCGACGAGGACCTCGACGAGCGCCGAGAGGGGCGCGAGGAGGGTCGCGAGGAGCGTCATGCGGACGGTCGCGAGGTGCAGGTCGTCGAGGAGGCGCGGCGCGAGGCGGAGCGCGTCGCGCACGGCCGGGTCGAGCTCGCGCGGCGGGCTCGCGGCCAGCGGCTCGACCGCGGCGCGCAGGAGCGCGTGGACCGCGACCCCGCCCAGGAGCCCCCACAGCGCCGCGAACACGGCGCCGACGGTCGCGGCGACGACCGCGAACCGGAGCGGCGCGGCGAGCCCGCCCGTCCAGGGCGCGGCCGGGAACAGGCGATCGCGCGCCAGCGCCCCGAGCGTGCCCAGGAAGCGGTCGACGCGCCCCCTGCCGGCGTCCTCCCAGGGGACCGGGTGCGGCTCACCACGGCAGCGCCCGCAGCGCCCGCCGTGCGCCGAGCATGGCGCGCAGAGGAACAGGCCACAGCCCGAGCAGGCGGCCGCGGCCTCGACCTTCGCGTGCGCGGCGCACGGCGGCGGCGGGAGCGGCGGGGCGGTCACCATGGGGCGCGCTCAGCCCCCCCCGCGCCGCGCGACGCAGGCCAGCCGACGCGGTCGGCTCGGACGGAGGGGCTCTTCTCGGCGGAGCGAGCGCTCACGCGAACGGGTCGAAGCCGCCCGGGTCGTTCCAGCCGCCGAACGGGTCCTGCCCGCCCGCGGGCGGCGGGGCGAACGGATCGGCGCCCGGCGCCCCACCCGGCGGCGGAGCGAAGCCGCCGCCGCCTGCCCACGGCGGCGGGCCGCCCGCCATCGTCGCCCCCTCGGAGTTGAACCCCTGCGGCCCCGGCGTCGCCCCGCCGAACGGGTCGCCCCCGGGACCGCCGAACCCGCCCTGCGCCGGCCCGCCGAACCCACCGCCCGCAGGCGCGAACGGGTCGCCGCCGGGACCGCCGAACCCGCCCTGCGCCGGCCCGCCGAACCCACCGCCCCCGGGCGCGAACGGGTCGCCGCCGGGACCGCCGAACCCGCCCTGCGCGGGACCGCCGAACCCACCGCCCGCAGGCGCGAACGGATCGCCGCCGGGACCGCCGAACCCGCCCTGCGCAGGCCCGCCGAACCCACCGCCCGCAGGCGCGAACGGATCGCCGCCGGGACCGCCGAACCCGCCCTGCGCAGGCGCGAACGGGTCGCCGCCGGGACCGCCGAAGCCACCCTGCGCAGGCGCGAACGGGTCGCCGCCGGGACCGCCGAAGCCACCCTGCGCAGGCGCGAACGGGTCGCCGCCGGGA
>JANJTH010000214.1 GCA_024711205.1 Planctomycetota bacterium
GCGCGGCCGCGGCGCGGGCGGCGGCCCAGGCCGTCGCGCGGCGGGCCGTGACGCGCGGGTCGCCGCCCGCGCCCGGCCCCGGACGGCCGGGGCCGGCGCGCGCGGCAGGCTCCCGGCGGAGCGCGACGTCGACGACGACCGCGTCGTGGTCGGAGAGGCGGCCGCGGCGGCCGTCGCCCAGGTCGTGCTCGCCGCCGAGCGCCTTGCGGGCGCGCGCCGTCGCGCGCAGGACGCGCCCGTCGCGCGGGCCGCCGTCGCGCACGAAGGCCCAGTCGATCCCGAGGTCGCCGCCCGCCGCGGCGAGGTCCGGGAGCGCGAGGTCGGCCCCTGCGACGAGGACCTCGAACGGCGGCTCGCCGCGGCGCGCGTTCACGTCGCCCGCGAGGACGAGCGGCGGGCGGAGCGCCTCGGCGGCGGGGTCGTGGGCCTCGAGCCCGAGCGCCCCCACGGCCTCGGCCGCCTCGAGCGCCTGCGCGACCTGGCGCGGCACGACCGCGTCGTCGCCGTAGCGGGCGTGGAGGTGCGTCGTCGCGACGACGACCGGCCCCGCCGGCGTGCGCAGGGTCGCGAGCGCGACGCCCTTGCCGCCCCAGTAGTCGCCGCGCCAGACCTCGTGCGGCGCGCCCCCCAGGCGGAACGGGACGAAGCGGAGCTCGGTGATCGGGAACCGCGACGCGAGCGCGAGCCCGCCCCCGAGCGGGCGCGCGTGGGCCCGGTGGTCGTGCCCGAGCCCCGCGGCCCGCAGCGCGTCGAGGAGCCGGTCCGCGTCGGCCGCGAGCCACACCTCCTGGAGGACGACCACGTCCGGGGCGAGCCCGGCGAGCGCCGGGCCGATCCGGGCCATGCGCGCCGGCCGGTCGGCGACCGGGAGGCCCCACACGTTCCACGACACGACGCGCAGGTCGGCCCGGTCGGCGAGGTCGACCTGCCCCCGGGCCGGCCCGCCCGCGGTCACGGCGAGGATCAGCGCTCCGAGCCACGCGCGCACCCGCAAGGTCCCCTCCCCACGTCGTCACCCCGAGCCTACCCCCCCGGCCCCGCGAACGTCCGCCCGGGCCGCCGTCGGGCCGCCGCCCCGGCGCTCCGGCCGCCCCGGGTCCGGTTCCTGGCGCGGGCAGGGCCGTGTGCCTCCGCGCGTGACCCGCGGTAGACTGGCGGCTCACGCGCGCCGCGACCGGAGGGGGTCGTCGATCATGGCCAAGAGCGGGAAGCAGTCGTCGGTCGGCAAGGGCACGGGTCGGCACAAGTCGCAGTCGGCGGCGAAGGGCAAGTCGACGGGCTCGATGAAGGCCGTGCGCCCGGCGCCGCGCGCAGGGCACGAGCTCGTGCCCGTCGTGTGCTCGCAGTGCTGGGAGGAGCTCGTCTACGACACGGGCTCCGGCGCCGACGCGATCGTGTGCCCGATCTGCGAGCACGCGGCCGGGAAGCCCGACGACGCGACCCTCCACCACATCGCGGACAAGCGCGGGCAGGAGAAGCGCAGCTTCATGCTGGCCTTCGTGTTCGGCATGGTCGCGGTCGTCTCGTACTGGGCCTGGGTGTTCCTCATGGCGAACCCGGCCAACGCCGCCGACGACGGGACGTTCTACGGGCCGCTCGGCGTGGCCGGCCTCTGCACGCTCCTCCTCCTGATCTTCGGGGCGAAGCACGAGGGTCAGCGCTGGGAGGTCTACTTCTGAGCGTCGGGCGCGTCGGGCGCGCCCGGCCCGCGCTCGCCCCCCTCGCGCTGCTCGCCCCCCTCGCGGCAGGTTGCGCCGCCGAGCAGCAGGTGCCGGCGCGGCCCGGCGCGTGGCCGATCGCGGGCGTGCTCATCTGCGTCACGCGGCCCTTCCAGGTGATCCCCGAGCCGGACCGGTTCATCCAGGGCGCCCTCCAGGGGCTCTCGGAGGAGCTCGTCCGCGTCGGCTACGACCCGCTCGGCGTCTGCCAGCTCGACCGGCACGAAGGTGCGGACGACGTGCTCGAGCACCTCGAGGACATCAACGCGCGCCGGCCCGGGACGGGGGTGCTCCACCTGACCTTCGTCGAGGCGCCCTCGCTCGTCGGGTTCGGGACGGCCTACAACGACATCCGCGCGGCGGTCTACGCGCCCGACGGCTTCGTCACCTACCGGATGGGCCTCGACCTGCCCGCGCGCCGCCCCGTGATCGACCTGCTCCTCCCCCGCCGGACGCCCGAGGCCGACGGGCGGCAGTGGGCCCGGCGCGTCTGGGCCGCCCAGCTCGCGGCGGTGTTCCCGCGGCGGGGGCCGCCGCCGGGCCCCGACGAGGGCTCGTGATGGCGGAGCCACGGCCTGCGGCGCTTGCCGCGACGGGCGGCGCGGGAGCCGCCGTTGCGCCGGCCCCCGAGGTCACGGTCCTGACGCCCGCGTACGCGGCCGAGGACACGCTCGACGCGGCGCTCGCGGCGATCCTCGGCCAGCGGACGGCGCGGGCCTTCGAGGTGATCGTCGTCGACGACGGGTCCCCCGACGGGACGCTCGCGCGCGCGCGGGCCTGGGCCGCGCGCGACCCGCGCGTGCGCGCGCTCACGCGTCCGAACGCCGGCGAGGCGGCCGCGCTGAACACGGGCTGGGCCGCCGCGCGCGGGCGGTTCGTCGCGATCCTCGAGGCCGACGTGGAGCCCGCGCCCGACTGGCTCGAGACCTGCCTCGCCGTGCTCGAGGCCGAGCCCGACGCCTGGGCGGCCGGCGGCTACCTCGAGACCCCGCGCGACGACCCCTGGCCGGCGCGGCTCGCCGGCTACGAGGTCGAGCACAAGCTCGCGACGAAGCCGCGCGAGGCCGAGCACCTGACCTCGGCGAACGTCCTCTACCGGCGCGAGGCCTTCGACGTCGCGGGCCCGTTCGACGAGCGGCTCGTGAACGCGAGCCTCGACTCGGTGTTCAACGGGCGCCTGCGCCGGGCGGGCAAGCGCCTCGTCTACGAGCCGCGGGCCCGCGTCCGCCACCACTACAAGACCTCGCTGACCGGCTTCCTGCGCCGCTCGTGGGCCTATGCGCGCTACCGGGTCCACAACGAGGCCACGGCGCTCTACCCCGCCGACCGCTGGCTCGCCGCCCACGTGGGCCTCGCCGCGCTCGCCGGCGCCGCCCTCGCGCTCGCCCCGTTCTTCTGGGTGCTCCCGCCGCCGCTGGCCGCGCTCGTGCTCCTCGCGGGCCCGCTCCTCCTCGCGCTGGCGCTGCTCCTCCAGGCCCCGCGCGCATTGGCGCTGCTCGCGTCGCGTCGCGACCCCGCCGCGCTCCTCTGGCCGCCCGTCGCCGTCGCCCGCAACCTCGTCGGGGCCGCCGGCTACGCGGTGGGCTGGGCGACCAAGGCCCTCGGCGGGGTCTGAGCGCGGCGCGCGGCCCTTCTTGCTCGCGATCGTCGACACGATCGCGAGCGAGGAGGCACGGGCGCTGCGGCATGCATGGGCCGAGGTCGACGCTCGCCGCGTGCCGTCGCGGCACTCGCATGAGCAAGTTTTGCCCGCTTCGTCGCGGGTGCGTCCGAGGTCCGATTCGGTCGCCGACGCAAGCGCCGTGGGCGCCTTCCGCCGCGAGCGCGGCACGGCCGGTGCCCCGGGTGGCCGCCATGTCGCTGCCGCGCAGGCTCGAGTCGAAGAGGACGCACGCCGTCACCCGGCGGACGGTCGAGCTGCGTCCGTACCTCAACCCGCACGAGGAGGTCGTGCAGATTCTCGGCTACGCGCTCGGGCGGGCGGCCGAGCAGAACCCCGACGTGCGGCTGCACGCGTTCATGCAGCACACGACGCATGTGCACGAGAACTGCACCGACGCGGCCGGCGCGGGCGAGCACTCCTCGCTGCCCCGCTTCCACCAGCAGCTCTTCGGCATGACCGCGCGCGCGATCAACGCCCGCTTCGGGCGCGGCGGCGCGCTGTTCCAGCAGGGCAGCTACGGCAACGTCGAGATCCACGACCGCGCCGCCCTCGAGCAGCAGCTCGTCTACACCTGGGTTCAGGTCGTGAAGGACGGGATCGTCGACCGGCTCGAGGACTGGCCGGGCGTCAAGGTCTTGCCCGAGCACTGGGGGACCGAGCTCGCCTTCGACAAGCCGAAGTCGGCCTTCTTCGGTGGCAAGCGGCCGAAGCGCGTCCGCGAGGGCTCGCTCAGCGCCGAGGAGGCCCGGCTCGAGGAGCTCCGCCGCGAGGAGCGCGAGGCGCTCGCGGAGGACGCGCGCCGGCGCCGAGCGCAGCGCGAGCAGGACGCGCGGCGCGGGCGACCG
>JANJTH010000218.1 GCA_024711205.1 Planctomycetota bacterium
GCGCGGGCCCGCGCGCCGACGCGAGCGCGGTCGCCCCGGCGCTCGCCCGCGGCACGGGCCGCCCGGCCGCGCGCGACCTCGACGAGGCCGCCGCGTTCGCCGAGCTCGACGCGCTCGGCGTGCCCTACACGCGCCTGCGCGACGCGCTCGGCGTGTCCGACCCCGTGCGGCTCGAGTTCCCGCTCCTCGGGGTCGACTTCCGCTACGTCGCCCACGGGACGAGCCCGCCGCGGACCGTCGACGCCCGCCTGGCCGTCGCGCTCGCGCACCTCGCGCTGTGGCTGCGCGAGCACGGCGTCGTCCGCGTGCTCCACGTCGGCATGCACGTGACCCACCGCGCCGGCAGCGGCGGGACGACCGAGCTCGTGAACGACCACGCCCGCGGGCTCGCGATCGACGTGGGCGGGGTCGTGGTCCGCGACGCGCAGGGCGAGCGCGTGATCGACATGGCCCGCGCCTGGGGCACGGCGCGGAGCGACACGCGCCGCGGCGAGGGCGGCGCGGGGGTGGTCGCGCAGACGCCGGCCGAGCTCGCCGCCATGTCGGACGACGAGCGGTTCCTCCGCCAGGTGTGGGCGTTCCTCCGCGCGGAGCTCGACGTCGTCGTGACCCCGTCGCACAACCGCGAGCACTGGGACCACTTCCACGCCGGGCTCCGCTCGACGCCCCGCCAGCGCGCCCGCTCGACCACGTCGTTCGGCCGCACGGGCCACGGCGAGTAGCCCGCGCGCCCTGCGCCCGGGTAGGCTCGGGCCCCGTGGAGCCCACGCCCGGCCCGAACGCGCCCTGCCCCTGCACCTCGGGCGCGAAGTACAAGCGCTGCTGCAAGCCCTGGCACGACGGCCGGCCGGCCCCGACGCCCGAGGCGCTCATGCGCTCGCGCTTCGCCGCCTACCGGCTCGGGCTCGTGGCCTACGTCCTCGAGACGACGGACCCGACCGGGCCGCAGGCGCGCGCCGACGGGCGCGCCTGGGCGCGCGACGTCGACGCCTTCTGCCGGCGGACCGACTTCCAGGGCCTCGAGGTCCTCGAGGCGAGCGCCGAGGGCGACGCGGGCGTCGTGCGGTTCCGGGCGCGCCTGGCGCAGGGCGGGCGCGACGCGAGCTTCGAGGAGCGGAGCGCGTTTCGCCGCGTCGACGGGCGCTGGCTCTACCACGACGCGACGCCGCCCGTCCGCCCGCGGGCCTGACGGCGCGCGGACCCGGTTGGCCGCAGCCGGGTCGCCGGTTACGATCCGGCCCCTCGCGCCGCGCGCCTCGTCCGGGAGCCCCCGACCATGCACCGCCCACCGCGCCCCTCGCCTCGGCTCCTGCCGCGCCTCGTCGCGCTCGCCGCGCTCGCCGCCCCGCTCGGGGGCTGCCTCGGCTCCGAGCTCGCCTACCAGCCCCGCAAGGGCGAGGACCGGCCGGATCCGGAGAAGCGCGCGGCCGAGGAGGCCGAGCTCACGTTCTCGACCGCGCTCCCGGTCGACGTCGAGCAGGCCGAGGCCGAGCGCGAGCGGGGCCGCCGCGAGGTCCGCCGGATCCGCGGCGAGGTCTCGCGGAACCCCTGGAACACCTACGAGGACGAGCTCGTGCGCGTGCTCGGGCCGGTCGAGGCCTACCAGTACACGGTCCGGCGCCCGCGCCCCGGGGCGCCGGGCGTCGCGGGCGAAGCCGGCGCGGACGGCGGCGGCGACGAGGATTGACCCGCGCGACGTCGACGCCCGGGGCGCGCCCAGGTGAACGGGGCGGCGACCTCGCCCTCCTGCGCGCGCCGCGCTACGCTGACGGGGGAGGCGCGCGGGTGCGGATCGAGCAGGAGCCGCTCGAGGACCTCGACCGCGGGTGGCTCGTCCGCCCGCAGGGGCCGATCCGCGCGCGCGCGACCGAGGCCTTCCGGGCCCGCGTCGACGCGCTGCTCGACTCGGCGGCGACCTCGCTCCTGCTCGACCTCGACGGGGTGGACTCGATCGACAGCTCGACCGCGGGCTACCTGCTCATGGTCCACGACCGGCTCAGGGCGAGCGGCGGGAACCTGGCGCTCGCGCGCCTGCAGCCGGGCGTCCACGTCGTGATCGACTCGATCGGGCTGACGAGCTTCTTCCGCGTGTGCGACTCGGTGGAGGAGGCGACCCGCCACCTCCGCGAGGCGACGGACTGAGTGGCCGCGCGGGCCCGCCGGCCGCGCCGGCGCCAGGGGGGATGACATGGACGCGAGCGGCGCGAACCCGCGCGAGGACGAGCTGCGGCTGGCGCGGCGGACCCTCGCGAGCGGGCTGATCGACGGCCCGGCGCTGTCGCGAGCGCTCCTCGAGTGGTCGGCGAGCGGCTGGGCGCCGCTCGCGCCGATCCTCGCCCGCAAGGGCCCGACCCCCGAGCAGCTCGACGCGGTCCGCGCGGGGCTGGGCCCCGCGCCGGCGCCGGCCGTCGACGACCGTCCGTCCAAGGAGGACCCGCGGGTCGGGCAGATCGTGCAGGCCGTCCGCTGCGACGTGCGGGTCGAGAAGGCGGCGCTCTGGTCGGCCTACGTGGGCCGCCTCCCGCGCGACCCCGAGCCGGCCGGGCTGCTCCTGATCGAGCTCGAGGCCATGCGCCAGGGCCTGTGGATGGACTTCCTCGAGACGGTCCGCGCCACGAAGGAGCTGACGGGCCCGCACCTCGAGCGGGTCCTCGACGTCGGGCGCGACCAGGGCTGCTTCGCGGTCGTCACCCGCGCGCGGCCCGGCGCCGTCACGCTGCGGGCGCTCATCGACCGCGTGCGCCGGCTCAAGATGTCCGAGGCGCTCCGGATCACGCGCGAGCTCGGGCAGGGCCTCGTCGAGCTGCACGCCAAGGGGCTCGTGCACCGCGACGTCCGGGCCGAGAACGCGCTGCTCGGCCGCGACGGGCAGGCCTTCCTGCGCCGGGCCGGGGTCGTGTTCGAGCCCGAGGGCCTCGGCCCGAGCACGCCCAAGGGGAGCGTGTTCGGCGCCCCGCACTCGATCGCGCCCGAGAGCCTGCGCGGCTCGACGCAGGACCCGCCCAACGACATCTACGGGCTCGGGGTCGTGCTCTACGAGCTGGTCACGGGCGTGCGCCCCTTCGAGGGCGAGGGGATCGCCGACCTGCGGCCGCAGGTCCTCGAGCAGACGGCGCTCCGGCCCGACGAGGTGCTCAAGGACGTCCCGGACGGGATCTGCGAGCTGCTCACCTGGATGCTCGCGAAGAAGCCGAAGGACCGCCCGCCGGCCCCGAAGCTCGTGAACGTGATCCAGACGCTCGAGCGCGGGATCACGCGCACCGGCGCGACGACGCGCATGCAAGCGCTCCAGTAGAGGGGTGTCGGGAGCCCCTGCGGGGCTCCCGACACCCCTCTACTGGATGGGCGAGAGGTCCTCGGGGATCAGCGAGCCTCGCTTCCCGGCGAAGCTCTGGCCTTGCCCTTGCCCTTGCCCTCCTTCTTCTCCCCCCTCCCCCCTCCTTCCCTCCCGCCCCACGAAGGCTTGCGCGCGCCCGGGGGCTTTGCGAGCGTGTCGCCCTTCGCGCGGCGCCCCCCGGGGGGCGCCGGAGGGGTTCGCACGTGGACGATCGCCAGAACACCCTGGTGCAGCTCGGCACCTTCCAGCTCGTGGGGGCCGTGGTCCTCGCGGGCCTGCTGTTCGGCCTGAACCGGGCCGTGACCGTCATGGACGGGCACGGGGAGACGCACGCCCGCGTGCTCCAGGAGAAGCTCGACACGCAGACGGCGCTCCTGCGCGAGCTCAACGTCGAGGTCCGGCAGCTCAAGAGCGAGCGGCGCGCGCTCGACGAGCTCAAGGAGGCCCTGCGGAGCGGCCTGGCCGAGCAGCGCGCCGCGGCCCCGCAGGTCGTCTACGCCATGCCCGCGGCGGGGGCGCCCGCCGCCCCGGTCCAGGCGGCGCCGACCCAGCCGCAGACCGCGCCCACCCAGCCGCAGGCGGCCCCGGCCCAGCCCACGCGCCCGGTGGTCGAGGCGCCGCCGGCGCCCGCCGGCCCGAAGCCGGGCGAGGGCACGGCGCACGCGACGGACCTCGGCACGTCGAAGAAGGTCCCCGGCCCCGACCCGAAGGCGATCGTGGGCGGGACGTACACCGAGGCCATGAGCGAGCCCTCGACGCTCAACTACTACACGACGAGCGAGGGCGCGACCCGCCAGGTCATGATGAACGTCCTCGAGACGTTGTTCACGGTCAGCGAGAAGGACCCGACCGTGATCGACCCCATGCTCGCCGCCTCGTGGGAGCAGAAGGACGAGCTGACCTACGTCTACAACCTCCGGCGCGGGGTGACGTGGTCGGACGGCGCGCCGTTCACGGCCGACGACGTGATCTTCAGCTACGGCGTGATCCAGGACCCCGCGGTCAAGAGCGAGGCGCACAAGGGCGCGTACATCGACGTCGAGTCGGTCACGAAGCTCGACGACTTCACGGTGCAGGTCCGCTTCAAGCGGCCGTACTGGAAGAGCCTCTACGTGTTCGGCAACTCGCTCTGGATCATCCCGAAGCACTGGTTCGAGCGGCGGATCCCCGAGCTCGCCAAGGAGAAGGGGATCGAGGTCTTCTCGACCGTGCCGGGGCAGGACGGGTTCGGGCGCGTGTTCAACATGATCCAGGAGCCGTGCGTCGGGACCGGGCCCTACTCGGTCGTGCCCGGCGGCTGGATCCCGGGCGTGAGCCTGACGCTCGAGCGCAACCCCAGCTACTGGCGGCTCCAGGTCGAGCCGGGGATCTGGAACATCAAGACGCGGAAGGTCCGGTTCATCTCGGACCACCTGGCGCAGATCAACCAGGTGCGCCAGCAGAAGATCGACGTGCAGGTGGTCAAGCTCGACGAGTACCAGGACTCGCTCTCGAAGGAGAAGGTGATCACCGACAACTACGACTACCACTCCTACGACCACCTCGGCCTCGGCTTCAACTACATCGTCTGGAATTGCCGGCAGTTCCCCTTCGACGACGCGCGCGTGCGCACGGCCATGACCCACCTCGTCGACCGCGAGGGCATGCTGCGCGACCTGTGGCGCAACGACGGGAAGATCGCGACCTGCCCGAACAAGCCGATCTACCCCGAGTACAACCAGGCGCTCGTCGCGCACCCGTTCGACCCCGAGCGGGCGGCCGAGCTGCTCGCCGAGGCCGGGTTCGTCGACCGCGACGGCGACGGCGTGCTCGAGAAGCAGGTCGACGGGCAGTGGAGGCGGTTCGAGTTCGTGCTCAAGGTCCCCTCGGGGATCGTCGAGTACGAGCGGATCGGCTCGATCGTGCGCCAGGCGCTCGAGCCCCTGGGCGTGAAGATGGAGATCCGCCCGATCGAGTGGAGCGTGTTCATCGAGCACCTCTACGCGCTGAACTTCGAGGCCATGTGCCTCTACAGCAGCTTCTCGGACCCCTGGATCGACAACTACGAGAGCGTCCACAGCTCGGAGGACAAGCCGCGCGGCGGGAACCTCCCCGGGCTGCGCCTGCCCGAGCTCGACGAGCTCGCGACGAAGGCCCGGACCGTGTTCGACCGCGCCGAGCGCGTGAAGCTCTACCACCGGATCTACGAGATCCTCCACGAGCAGCAGCCCATGACGCTCCTGATCCACGGGCGCGTGCACGTGCTCTGCCACAAGCGCTTCCAGAACGTCGTCGTCCGGCACAAGGGCATGCGCTCGACCTACTGGTGGGTCGACCCGACCTGGCGCATGCCCGAGTAACGCCTCCGACCGCCAGGCCCGCCCCCTCCCGCCCCCAACCGAAGGCCGCACCGCCGCGTGGCGACGTACATCCTCAAGCGCCTGCTGCTCATGATCCCGACCCTGTTCGGGATCACGGTGGTCGTGTTCTTCATCAGCCGCATGGCGCCCGGCGACCCCGTGTCGGCCGAGTTCGGCGGCGCGGGCGGCATGGGCGCGACGGCGTCGGCCGACGGCGGCGACGCGCTGCGCGAGCAGCAGAAGCTGATCGAGCGGCGGCGCAAGGAGCTCGGGCTCGACAAGCCGATCCCGGTCCAGTACGTCTACTGGCTCGGCCGGGTGCTCCAGGGCGACTGGGGCGAGTCGCTCAAGTACAAGGTCCCGGTCGGCGAGAAGCTCTGGGGCGCGATCGGCGTCACGATCCAGCTCAACGCGATCAGCATTTTGCTCACGTACCTGATCGCGGTCCCGCTCGGGATCCACGCCGCGATCCGCCGCAACAAGCCCGACGAGCGGGCCGTCGGGGTGACCCTGTTCGGGCTCTACTCGGCGCCGTCGTTCTGGGTCGCGACCCTCATGCTGTTCTACCTGTGCAACCCGGCCTACCTCGACTGGTTCGAGGGCGTCGGGCTCCAGCGCGAGAACTACGAGCGCATGCCCTACTGGCACCAGCTCGGGGACTGGCTCTGGCACCTCGTGCTCCCGGTCGTGTGCCTCACCTACGGCTCGCTGGCCGGGCTCTCGCGCTACGCGCGGGCGGGCATGCTCGAGACGATCCGCAAGGACTACGTGCGGACGGCGCGCGCCAAGGGGCTCCCCGAGCGGACCGTGATCCTCAAGCACGCGCTGCGCAACTCGCTGATCCCGATCGTGACGCTCATGGCGAACCTGCTCCCGGCCATGATCGGCGGGTCGGTGATCGTCGAGTACATCTTCACGATCCGGGGCATGGGCATGCTCTCGGTCGAGGCGATCCTCTCGCGCGACTACAACATGGTCATGGCGTTCACGACGCTCTCGGCCGTGCTCGTGCTCCTCGGCATGCTGCTCTCGGACATCCTCTACACCGTCGTCGACCCCCGGATCTCCCTCGACGCATGAGCGGGCAGGGCAAGAAGAAGGGCGCGAAGGGCCAGCCGGGGGACGACCCCCGGCCGGACGCCGTCCCGGCGGCGCCGGCCGAGCCCGGACCGGCCGCGTTCGAGCCGGAGGCCGGCGTCTCCGCCTGGTCGGTCGCGTGGCGGCAGCTCAAGCGCGACAAGGTCGCCATGTTCGCGGGGGCCTCGCTCCTGCTCCTCGGCGTCGTGTCGGTCCTCTCGCCGCTCCTGGCGAACAACAAGCCGCTCGTGGCCCGGTACCAGGGCCACCTCGTGTTCCCGGCCTTCAAGGACTACCTCGACGAGAACATCCCGATCCCCTTCGGGATCCCGGACGCCTTGCGCGGCTGGGGCTCGTTCTTCTCGCCCTCGTACCGGGTGCTCGAGCGTCCGCGCGGGCAGGCGCTCCCCGACTGGCGGAAGATCCGCAACGAGATCGACGCGCTCGAGACCGGCGGCCCGACCGGCCGCGCGCAGGCCGGGGACTGGTACCTCGCGGCGCCCGTGCCCTACTACTACAAGGAGACGTCGAGCGCGATCAAGCAGCTCCCGTTCGCCGACGTGGCCGAGCTCGAGCTGCTCGAGGGCCGCGCGCAGGGCGAGCGGATCGAGCTCGTGCCGACGATCCCCTGGAAGGACACCTGGACGCGCTTCCGCGGCCGCGACCGCCAGCTCGACCTCGAGGGCGTCGCCGTGATCCACACGGCGCTCCCGGGCGCGGGGGCGGCGGGCTGGGCCGTGCACCTCGTGGACGGCGTGGCGCCGTCGGACGACGCGACCCTCGACGGGCTCGAGCTCGGCGCGGACCCGCGCCCGCTCGCTCGCGGGCAGACGCTCACGGTCAAGGGCCGGCGGATGCGGTTCGGCAAGCCGCCCGCGCACCCGTTCGGGACCGACGACGTTGGCCGCGACGTGCTCTCGCGCCTGATCCACGGGACCGTGATCGCCGGCAGCGTCGGGATCGTGTCGGTCGGGATCTACGTGCTGATCGGGATCATCCTGGGCGGCCTCGCCGGCTACTTCCGCGGCTGGGTCGACATGGCGATCTCGCGCCTGATCGAGATCGTGATCTGCTTCCCGACCTTCTTCCTGATCATCACGATCGTGGCCGTGTTCGAGAAGCCGTCGATCTACAACATCATGATCACGCTCGGGCTCGTCTCGTGGACGGGCGTCGCCCGCCTCGTGCGCGGCGAGTTCCTCAAGGCCATGAGCGAGGACTACGTGCAGGCGGCCCGCGCGCTCGGCCTCGGGCACGCGCGGATCATCTTCCGCCACATCCTGCCCAACTCGATCGCGCCCGTGTTCGTGTCGGCCAGCTTCGGGGTCGCGGGCGCGATCCTCGCCGAGTCGGGCCTGAGCTTCCTCGGGTTCGGCGTCGCCCCGCCCACCGCGTCGTGGGGCGAGGTCCTGCAGCAGGGCCGCCGCTACATCAACGAGGGCCTCTACCACCTCGTGTGGTTCCCCGGCCTCTGCATCTTCTATACGGTCACGATGTTCAACCTGCTCGGCGAGGGCCTGCGCGACGCGCTCGACCCCAAGCTGAGGCAGTAAACGCCGCTCCCCCAGATCGAAGTCGCCGGGCCCGGGGGCGAGGGTGGCCCCCCTCCCGGGCGCGTACGAGGCCCGACCCCCGGGCGGCGAACGGCCGACCCGAGCCGGACGCCGCACGCACTCGAGGTCCATGACGCCATCGGGCGCCAGCGAGACCCCTTGCTTCCGCTCGGCTTGGGATTTCCCGGCCCGTGCGCGCACGAAGTGCGCGGTCATCGAGCCCCCGTCCGTCTCGTCCCGGGCTGGGCGGGACCAAACCCCGGGTCATCGCTGCGTATCGGCCATGTTCGCGCCTTGACTTAGATCAATCAGCCAGGCTGCCAACGGAGATGGCGCAACACGTGCGTGGAAGGCCCCTCGAGGCGAGAGAGGTTCACCATGCGACGGTTCATGCGGGCTCGTTCGGGGATGTGGGTCGCCAACGTGGTCGTGGCCCTCGGCGCGGCGACCCTCGCCGCCGGCTGCGGCGGGAGCGGGGGCGGCGGGGGCGGGTTCGCCTCGACGGCGGCGCCCGTGTCGAGCGGGCAGGCGACGGACCTCGTCGCGCTCGAGGTCTCGCCCCCGGGCGACCTCGTGCTCGACGACGCGGTGGGCTCGGCCTTCCAGGTGATCGTCGACGGGTACCTGCGCGACGCCTCGGTGCGCGACCTGACGCGCGACGTGACGCTGACCTCCTCGGACGAGGGGGTCGTGCGGGTGGGCGGCGACGGGCTGATCACGGCGATCGCGCCCGGGACCGCGGACGTCTCCGTGTCGGTGACCTCGAGCACGGGCGAGGCGCTGACGGTCACGAAGCAGGTGACGGTCGTGGCGGCGTCGGGCGCGCAGCCGGTGTTCCGGTCGCTCGACGTCTACCCGCAGTTCCGCACGCTCGGGGACGTCGACGCGGCGGCCGGGGTGGACCAGCTCCAGCAGGTCGTGGTCGTGGGCACGGACGACACGGGCCGCCAGCACGACCTGACGCGGGTGCTGGGGGTGCAGGTCCAGACCATGCAGCGGGCGCCGTCCATGGCGGGGCAGCTCTCGCCGACGGGCCTGTTCCGCGGGGTCGTCGACGGCGAGGAGGTGCTCCTGATCGCCCGGCTCGACAGCGCGGGGCTCGTCTCGGGCAGCCACCTCGTGCTCGGCTCGGGCGCGGCCCGGCCGGTCCCGCCGAGCGCGCTCTACAGCGGGGCGCCGCTGGCGGGCTCGGCGAACCCGATCGACGTGGCGGTCCTGAGCGCGCTGCGCGCCCAGTTCATCGAGCCGGCGAAGCTCGCGACGGACGCGGAGTTCCAGCGCCGGCTGCACGCCGACGCGCTCGGGCGGCTGCCCACGGCGGCCGAGGTCGAGGCGTTCGCGGCGAGCCCCGACCGCGAGGCGGAGATCGACCGGGTGCTCGCGCTGCCGGCCTTCGCGGAGCGCTGGGGCACGCTGTTCGGCGAGTGGTTCGAGATCCGCCGGGCGAACGCGGCCGGGTTCGACGGGTGGGCGGCGACGCAGATCGCGGCCGACGCGCCGCTCGCGGACATGGTGGCCTCGCTGGCGCGCGGGCAGGGCCCGGCCGGGCAGGTCTTCGACCAGCAGCACGCGACGGCGGCCGAGAAGGTGGACGTGCTCGTGCTCGCGGCGACGGGCATGACGGCGAAGTGCGCGCAGTGCCACGACCACCCGCTGGCGGGCCCGAACGACACGCCGCGCTGGACGCAGGACGACCGGTTCCCGCTCGACGCGTTCTTCGCGACGAGCCCGGCCGAGGCGACGAAGCTCGACCGGAACAGCGCGCGGGTCGGCCAGCCCTACCAGCCCGGGTTCGAGGCGTTCGCGCCGGGGACGGCGGTGACGAGCACGCTCCAGACGCCGCTCGCGCAGCGCCGCGACGAGTTCGCGACCCTGTTCGCGGGGACGAGCCAGCTCCGGCGGGGCCTGGCGCACCGCATGTTCGCGGAGGTCGTGACGCCGCTGCTCGACCCGAACCAGTTCCTCAAGAAGAACCTCGACCAGGTGGCGGTGCCGCAGGTGCTCGAGGCGCTGACGACCGCCTTCGACGCGGCGGGCACGCGGCCGCGGACGTTCCTCCGCCAGCTCTTCGCCTCGCGGACCTACCAGCTCTCGGCCGAGGGCGCGGACACGACGAACGACCCGCTGCTCGCGCGGCACGCCCTGCGGCGCAACCACTGCGAGGTGGCCGAGTCGCTCGTCGAGGGCGTGACCGGGGCGCCGGTCATGGGCAACGACCTGACGTTCTTCCGCCAGGCGTTCGGGTTCCCGGCCGAGCGGGTCTCGATCGAGGAGCGCTCGACCGCGGTGAACATGAGCCAGGCGCTGCTCCTCATGAACAGCCCGATCGTGCAGGCCAAGGTCGCGGCGACCAACGGGACCGTGGCCCAGCTCGCGGCGCAGGTCGGCGCGGGCACGCTGACCCAGGCCCAGGCCGTGACGCGCCTGTTCCAGCTCGCGCTCGCCCGGAGCCCCTCGAGCGACGAGCTCGGCTTCGCGACCGACGCGATCGCCCAGGCGACGAACGTCCGGCAGGGCCTCGAGGACGTCGCGGCCGCGCTCATGAGCACGGTCGAGGCGGCCGCCCGGTAG
>JANJTH010000264.1 GCA_024711205.1 Planctomycetota bacterium
GCGCGGCCCGCGGGGCCGCGCGGCGCGGGGAGGGTGGGGTGTACGGCGACGCGGTCGCGCGCCTCGTGGGCGAGCTCAAGGCCCTGCCCGGGGTCGGCCAGCGGACGGCCGAGCGGCTCGCGTTCCATCTCGTGCAGGCCCCGCCCGAGCGGGCGCGCGCGCTCGCGCGCGCGCTCCAGGACGTGAGCGAGAGCGTCCGCCCCTGCCGCGTGTGCTTCAACGTCACCGACCAGGACCCCTGCCGCCTGTGCAGCGACCCGGGCCGGGACGCGGGGCTCCTGTGCGTCGTCGAGCGCCCGCAGGACGTGCTCGCGCTCGAGCGCGTCGGCGGGTTCCGCGGCCGCTACCACGTGCTCCTCGGCGCGGTCTCGCTCCTCGACGGCGTGGCCGCCGAGGACCTCACGATCGCGCCGCTCGTCGCGCGCGTGAAGCAGGGCGGCGTCCGCGAGGTCCTGCTCGCGACGAACCCGACCTTCGACGGCGACGCGACCGCGCTCCACCTCCAGGCGGCGCTCGCGCCGCTCGGCGTCCGGCTGACCCGCCTCGCGCGCGGGCTGCCGATCGGCGGCTCGCTCGAGCTCGCGTCGAAGGCTATCCTCACCGAGGCGCTCGAGCGCCGGCAGGCCTTCCCGGCCGCCCAGGAGTAACCCACCATGCGGATGGAGACCTCGATCAGCCAGCGCCTCGAGCAGCGGCTCCGCCTGGCCCCGCAGATCCTCCAGTCGATCGAGATCCTCCAGCTCGCCACGCTCGACCTCAAGGGCCTGATCGAGCGCGAGATGGAGATGAACCCCACGCTCGAGATCGAGTCGCAGGAGCCGATCAGCGCGCCCGAGGTGGGCGAGCCCGGCGCCGGCGACGCCCCGGCCGCGGGCGGCGAGGGTGAGGGCGAGGGCGGCGGGGAGGCGGGCGACACGGACGCCTCGCTCGACGCCGAGTTCGAGCGGCTCGAGGGCCTCAACGAGCAGTGGAAGGAGTTCTCGGGCTCCTACCGCGGGGGCGGCGGCGGCGGCGGCGGCGGCGGGGAGGACGCCGACAAGAAGTACGAGGCCATGCAGAACACGGCCGACCGGTCGGAGTCGCTGCAGGAGATGCTCGAGCGCCAGCTCTCGATGTGCAACCTGCGCGAGCGCGACCACCAGGTCGCGGCCTACCTCGTGTGGAACATCGACGACAACGGCTACCTGCGCTTCGTGATCGACGAGGAGCTGTGCAAGGGGATCGAGGTCGACCCGCCGGCGACCGTCGAGGAGGTCGAGGACGCGCTCGAGCTGATCCAGGGCTTCGAGCCGCCGGGCGTCGGCGCGCGCGACCTCCGCGAGTGCCTGCTCCTCCAGCTCGAGGCGACGAACGGCAAGCACCACTACGACCTCGAGATCGCGATCGTGCGCGACCACCTCGACGATGTCGTGAACAACCGCCTGCCCAAGATCGCCAAGACGCTCAACGAGCCGGTCGAGGTGATCGACGAGGCGATCGGGCTGATCCGCACGCTGAACCCGAAGCCGGGCCGGCTGTTCTCGCAGCCGCAGGTCCAGTACGTCGTCCCCGACGTCGTGGTCGAGCAGATCGACGGGCGCTGGGAGATCCGCGTCGAGGACAGCTACATCCCGCGGATCCACATCAGCCGCCACTACCAGGAGATGCTCCGCACGGCGGCCGACGACCCGAAGGTCCGCGCCTACGTGAAGAAGAAGATCGACTCGGCCAAGTGGCTGATCGAGTCGATCGAGCAGCGCAAGGCGACGCTCCAGCGGATCGCGCAGGAGATCGTGAACTACCAGGTCCCCTTCCTCGAGAAGGGGATCGACATGCTGCGCCCGCTCAAGATGCAGCAGATCGCCGACGCCGTGGGCGTCCACGTGTCGACGGTCTCGCGCGCGATCGCCGAGAAGTACGTGCAGACGCCGCGCGGGATCTTCGCGCTCAAGTTCTTCTTCACGGGCGGGACGACGCGCGCCGACGGCGAGGAGAAGTCGATCATCGCGGTCCGGCAGAAGGTGCGGGACATCGTCGACAAGGAGGACAAGTCGAGCCCGCTCTCGGACGAGGAGATCGCGGCGGCCCTCAAGAAGGAGGGCCTCGACGTCGCGCGGCGCACGGTCACGAAGTACCGCAAGCAGCTCAAGATCCCGTCGAGCAGGCAGCGCCGGAAGTTCGTCTGACGGAATCGAGGGGGGAGCCTGCGGCTCCCCCCTCGATTCCGATGGGGATGGGGTTGCGGGTCGGGGGTGCGGAAGCGGTACGCCCCTCTTCTCACCCTGGCCCTTCGCGCCTCCCCCTCTTCCCTTGCCCTTGCCCTTGCCCTTGCCCTCCTTCTTCCTCTTCCCTTCTTCCCTTTTCTTCTCCTCCTCCCTCCGGCCCGTCGCATGACTCGCCCCCTCGCGCTCTCCCTCGCCTGCGCGCTCGCGGCCTTCGGGCTCTCGGCCGCCTCGGAGCCCGCGCCGGCCCTCTCGGAGGTCGCCGAGGCGTGGGGTCTCCCGCCGGGGAACGCGCACCGCAACCGGCTCGTCGACATCGACGGCGACGGGTGGACCGACGCCGTGGTCGACAACCAGCGCCTCCACCGCAACGTGCCCGCGCCCGACGGCAGCAGGCGGTTCGAGGAGGTCGCGGGCTGGCTCGCGGACCCCGCCACGGGCGCGGCGCTGCGGCCCGACGTGCTCGTGTTCGCCGACCTCGACGGGGACGGCGACCAGGACGCCTACGTCGGGTTCTCCCTCGACCCGTCGAAGCCGGGCTGGCAGGACCCCGGGCGGCGCTCGGGGGTCTGGCGCAACGAGGGCGGCTGGCGGCTCGTGCCCGCGCCGTCGCCGGGGCTCGACGTCCCCGAGGCCGTGATCGCGGCGGCCTGGCTCGACTTCGACCGCGACGGCCTGCTCGACCTCGTGACCGCGTGCTCGTACCGGGAGGGCGGCGCGCCGCTCGAGGCCTACCCGCTGCGGCTGTGGCGCGGGCGCCCGGGCCTCGGCTTCGAGGACGTGACCGCGCAGGCGGGCCTCGCGCTCGTGCCGGAGCCGGGGCGGCCCGACAGCCGGCGGCCGCTCTACGGGCTGACCACCGCGGACCTCGACGGCGACGGCTGGCCCGAGGTGCTCGGCTGCGCCTACGGCCGGCAGTGGAACCTGCTGTTCTGGAACCAGCGCGACGGGACGTTCCGCGATGTGGGCCGCGAGGGCGGGTTCGCGGGCGACGAGGACGCGAGCGGGCTCTACCCCGAGGACACGAAGCGCTGGTGGAAGGAGCGGTTCGGGCACGAGCGCGAGGACGAGCGGCCGTTCCGCAGCAACGGCAACACCTTCGACGCCGCGGTCGTCGACGTCGACGGCGACGGCGACGAGGACGTGTTCCTGGCCGAGATCACGCACGCCTGGGCCGGCCCGTCGTCGGACCGCTCGGCCCTGCTCGAGAACCTGGGCGGCTCGCCGCCGCGCTTCCGCCGGCACCCGGACGCCGCGCCGCGCGTCCACCAGGTCCCCGGCTGGAACCAGGGCGACCTGTACGCCGGCTGGCTCGACGCGGACCAGGACGGGCGGCCCGACCTCCTGCTCGCCTCGGGCGACTACCCCGACGAGCAGCGCCTGCGCCTGTTCCGCAACCTGGGCGGGCTGCGCCTCGAGGACGCGACGCGGGCCTGGGGCGTCGACCTCGTGAACGCGGCCCAGCCGAGCCTGGCGGACCTGGACCGCGACGGGTCCGTGGACCTCCTGTGCGGCAACACGAACGTCCGCCTCGACGCGAAGCAGCGCGAGGGCCGCGTGCTGCGCCCGCATCTCTGGCTCGGGCGACGGACACCCGGCCACCACACGCTCCACGTGCGGCTCGAGGGGACCGGCCCCCTGCCCGGGGGCCGCGGCTCGAACCGCGACGCGATCGGCGCCCGCGTGGAGGTCGTCGCCTCGGGGTCGGACGGGCCGCTGCGGCTCGTCCGCCAGGTCCAGGGCGGGCGCGGGCACTGCGGGCACGACGACGCGCGCGAGGTCGTCGTGGGCCTGGGCCCGCGGGCGCGCGTCGACCGGCTCGTCGTGACCTGGCCCGACCGGGCCGGCACCACGTCGGTCTGGACCGACCTGCCGGCCGACCGTGTGCTGCGCGTCCGCCAGACGCCGGACGGCGCCCGCCTCGACGACCTCGGGCCGCACTGAGCCGGAGCCCGGACCCCGGGGCGGGCGCGGAACCCACCCGCGACCCTTCAGGGGGCCCCGACGGGACGCCGCTCATGGCTTCGTAGAGGCGGGTTCACCCCCGCCCCGCCTTGCAGGTCGCCATGACGGGGAGGGGGAGACCCCTCCCCCGCGAGGAGAAGAAGGCCCCTCGGAACGGTCGCGCTCACCCTCGCGGGCGCCCGCGGGCTCGGCCGTCAGCGGCCTGACGGCGGCGTCGGTTACCCTCGCGCGCGTGAGCGCGCCCCCGACGCAGGTAGCCGGCGACGCAGAGGTCGCGAGCCTCGAGGCCGAGCTGGCCCGCTGGCCGCTCGAGGACCTGGCCGCGCGCGTCGTCGTCCCCGTCCTCGACCTGCGCCCGGGCGCCGACGCGGCGCGCGTGGGCGCCCCGGCGGCGCGCGCGCTCGTGGCGCGCGGCGTCGGCGGCCTGATCCTGTTCGGCGGCGCCGCGGAGAGCCTTCCCGGGGTCCTGGCCGACCTGCGCGCGGCGGCGCCCGACGCGCTGCTCGTGGCCAGCGACCTCGAGCGCGGCGTGGGCCAGCAGGTGCGCGGCGCGGCCGCCCTCCCGCCGCTCGCGGCCGTGGGCGCGGCCGACCGCGAGGACCTGGCCCGGGCGGCGGGCGAGGCCGTCGCCCGGGAGGCGCTCGCGCTCGGGATCGACTGGCTCTACGGGCCGGTCCTCGACCTCGCCCACGAGCCGCGCAACCCGATCGTGGGCAGCCGCGCGCTCGGCCGCGACCCCGCGCGGGTCGCGGCCCTCGGGGCGGCCTACGTCCAGGGGATCGAGGGCGCGGGCGTGCTCGCCTGCGCGAAGCACTTCCCCGGGCACGGCGGCACGCTCGTCGACTCGCACGACGGGCGGCCCACGGACGCCCGCACGGGCGGCGAGCTCCGGGCGCGCGACCTCGTCCCGTTCCGGGCCGCCGTCGCGGCCGGGGTCGCGTCGGTCATGACCGCGCACGTGGCGTTCCCGGGCCTGTCGCCGGCGGCGCCGGCCGGGCTCCCGGCGACGCTCGACCCGGCCCTCGTCGACGGCCTGCTGCGCCGCGAGCTCGGCTTCGCCGGGCTCGTCGTGACCGACGCGCTCCTCATGGACGGCGTGCGCGCGGCCGCCGGGAGCGAGGCCCTGGCCGGCGTGCTGGCGCTCGAGGCCGGGTGCGACGCGCTCCTCTACCCGCGCGAGCCGGAGGCCGTGA